>CAMPIG010000108.1 GCA_946886255.1 uncultured Cellvibrio sp.
TAACAGAAATTTGCACGGGCGCCGAAAAATCATTGATGTTGATATCGCTGATGGCAGCCGTTGTTATAGCATTCGCAGACACGCCTGAAATGTTGCTCAACATGGCAGCCGTTTGTGCAGCAGAAGCATTGGCTTGCGTCGTCACCACTTGCGACGACACAGAACCCGTCGCGGGATTGGTAGTAACAAACGTATATTGTTCAGCGGGATAAGCATTCACCTGCCCCGTTAAGCTGCCGATGGGTAAATTTGTCGGAGTGCGTCCGGCAGGCAAACCGGTCCGTGCACCGTCACCGATAATGCGCGTCTCACCCGCGTCCGTCGAAAACACCGGATTATCGACACCCGGGATAAAGACCTGGTCACGCATCGGTGGATTTAACTGTTTTGGGTTGGCCGGATCAGAATTGTCCAGCACGTCGTATGTCGTGGCAGAGGTAAAACGAATAATCACAGGCGGCGATAACTGACCCGCCTTGGCAAATGCCGGCAAGGTATTGCCATCGCTGTCTACCAAGCCCAGCACTTCACCGCTACTGATTACACCGCTGCCGATATTGCCGGAAGACGTGCCGGTACGTACCGCAACCGCAAAAGCCAGATCTTCCGGACGCGTAAGTTGGGTTTTAATATCCCGGGCGCCGTTGATGGTGGGTTGCAACGTAAAGGAGTCGCCCCCCTGGAAACTGCCGCCCGCCAAATTCAACGTTAATCCATCAAATGAAATTTCCTGTGGATAAGCACCGGTCAACATACCCTGACTGACTATCTTGTCATCCGCTGCGCGAGTAACAATGTAGTTGTTGGTGTTGGGTACAATTTGAAAACTGTAATCGCTGTTGGTTAACAACGCAGGATTATCAATGGACAACGACAAACGACGATCATCGGGCAAGGCATTGCGCCCGTGTTTGATGCGATCAGCCATGGCGTCTTCGGTGTTGACATCGCCAAATAATAACTGGCCATAATCACCATCCATATCCAGACCTTGCTGCTGAAGCTGGTTAAATTGGTCGGCCAGAACGATGGCCACACGACCCAATTCATTCATGGCCGGATTCAGGACTTCTTCACGAAATTGCAAGAGCCCGCCCAATTGGCCACCGGAGACCTGCCCAGTAACATCAGCTGTTTGTACACCATTGGTTAAATAAATCTGGCCACCGTCGCGCACAGTAAATTGACTGACTTTCTGGCCCACCACCAAGGGTTGGCCGTTGCCGATAAACACATTCACATTGCCGTCGTTTTGTTTAACGATCTGAATAGAAGTCAGTTCAGATAATTTACGCAAAGCTTCGTCGCGCTGATCCAGCAAGTCATTCGGTGAGCCTTGCCCGCCCGCACCTTTATCGTTGATAGCCTGATTTAAACTCGCAATATTCTGCGCGAGCGCCGTCATTTGCGAGGTAACCGCTTTAATTTCCTGATTAACGCCTGACTCAATGGATTTAAGGCGATTATGCAGATTATTAAACCGGGCACTCAAACTTTCAGCCTGACTGATCACCAGTTGGCGTGCCGGAATAGAGGAAGGATCGTCAGCACCGTTTTGCAACGCCGCAAAAAAATTCTGTAATGAACCAGACAACCCGGTGCCTTCATCGGCGAATAGTTTATCGACCTGGCCGATATTGGTGTTGTATTTATCCAGTTGATGAAACGCCGATGTATCCAGGCGTAATTGGGTAATCGTAAATTCATTGACCACCCGCTCAATTGATTCCGTTGTAACGCCATTACCCAAATAACCGGCGGCGCCTATGCCGTATTCCGGGCGCGTAACATAATTAACCTGTTGGCGACTGAACCCTGCCGTGTTGGCATTGGAAATATTGTGACCTGCGGTGCGCAACGCATTCTGGCTGGCTTGCAAACCGGAGACGGCAGTAGACAGTAAACCGGACATGGTTAACTTCCTTAGGTTTCGTCAGTCGTACTGGCCACAGCGGCCAGCGTTGCTGTGGCAGCGCGAATCGGATCGCTGTCCAGCAGGGATTTGATTTTGTCGGCGTAAGCCGGATCAGTTGCGTAACCTGCGTCTTGCAACGCATCGGCATAAGTTGAAGAATCCACACCGGCTTCCAGAGCCTGGCGGTAGCGCGGATTGGTTTGCAGGAAGCTCACATAGTCCGCAAAACTGTCGGCGTAACTATCGTAACGACGGAAATCAGCGCGTTCCTGCTTCGCCATACCCTGCCGATATTCCAGTGTGCTGACATTCACGCTCGCCCCTTGCCAACGCTCATCCGCCTTGATGTTAAATAGATTAAAACTGTTGGCGCCGGTTTGCGTGTGGATCACATGCTTACCCCAACCGGTTTCCAACGCTGCCTGGGCCAGCAAGACATCTGCATTTACATTTAATGCTTGCGCGGCTTTTTCTGCATATGGCTTAAGCGTGTTAATAAATTCTGTGGGCGAATTGGCTACACCATTTTTGTCGCCGGCAATCGAGGTGGACGGTGTTGTGCGCTTGGCCATCGCCATGGCGCGTTCAGCCTGCGCGTAGGCCAACATTGACGCATTAAGATTGTTATTCACCGGCGCAGCATTAGTGCCCTGCGTATCCTCGGCAAACGCATTCAATAACTGTTGCCCGTGAAGCACCTCGGATAATGGTTTAACCGGCACCAGATCAGCGGCCGGATCAAGATCATAGGCTTTGTTGCTCGGCAGAGGACGTTGTTGATCACCGTAAGCGCGTTGCATTTGCGCATAGAGTGCATCGGCCAAACCCAGACCGCGTCCGTTGGTCAGTTCCAGAGACATTTGCTGATCAAGCATATCCTGGTGAAATTGCGTTTCACTGCTATTGAAATAACTGTCTTCCGCAAACACTTCATTCGCAGCACGCATGGTCTTCAACATTTGTTGTACAAAAATCGCTTCAAATTTTTTGGCGACTTCTTTCAACGCCTGGGGGTCATTATCGCGGCCCAGATGTTTAATGTTATTCAGCGCCTGGTTATTCAGAAATGAATCTTGCGCGGCTTGTAGCTGATTTTTATTGTCGACGGGAATCATCAGATCACCACCAATTCTGCTTTAAGCGCACCGGATTGTTTTAACGCTTCCAGGATCGCCATCAAATCCGCTGGTGATGCGCCGACGGTGTTAACTGATTTAACGATATCTTCCAGCGATGCGCCGGGCGCGAACTTGAACATGGGATTGGTTTCTTCTGTGACTTCAACGCGGCTGTTGGGTACCACCACGGTTTGGCCTTGACCAAATTCGTTAGGCTGGCTCACGGTCAGACTTTCTGACACAGAAACCGTCAAGCTGCCATGCGTCACCGCAACCGGCGATACGCGCACGTTCTGTCCGACAACGATGGTGCCGGTGCGCGAATTAATAATGACTTTCGCCGCTTCTTCGCCGGGTTTCACATCCAGATTTTCCAGCATCGCTAAAAAATCCACGCGGTGCGCCGGATTAACCGGTGCATCCACCATGATCGAAACAGCATCCAACGGACGCGCAGTTTCCGGCCCGAGTAAATCATTAATACTTTTGGCAACACGTGTCGCTGTGGTGAAATCGGCGCGGTGCAAATTAAAAATAATCGGTTGGCCGGCAGCGAAGTTGGTATCGACCATGCGTTCAACCATCGCGCCGCCAGGAATGCGGCCGGTGCTTTGAATATTCACTTTGATATTGGAACCATCGTTACCGGTTGCACCAAAACCACCGACAACGAGGTTACCTTGAGCAACGGCGTACACTTTGCCATCCAATCCTTTCAGGCTGGACATCAACAAACTGCCGCCACGCAAACTTTTGGCATTACTGATGGATGACACAGTGACATCCAGGGTTTGACCCGGTTTGGCAAAGGCTGGCAATTCTGCCTGCACCATCACCGCCGCGACGTTTTTCATTTGCATCCGTGTACCTTCCGGTACGGTGATACCAAATTGTTTCAACATGCTGTTAAACGATTGCACGGTAAAAGGCGATTGCGTGGTCTGGTCACCGGTGCCATCAAGGCCCACCACCAAGCCGTAACCAATTAATTGGTTGGCACGTACGCCGGCAACAGACGTGAGATCCTTGATGCGTTCCGCTTGCGCGCTGAACGCCAGCGGCAAACTCAGTAAGACAATAATCAGGCGACGCCACATGATGTTTCTGCTCCGTTAAAAGGGCCAGTATTCGCTGTTAAAGAAGCGCGACAGCCAACCCATGGATTGCGAGTCCGCCAGAGTGCCGGTACCGCTGTAAGAAATTTGTGCATTCGCCAACCGCGTGGACACGACGGTGTTGTTAGGCGAGACATCGTCAGGACGCACGATGCCGCTGATACGAATAAATTCGTCACCGCGATTTAATGTCATCCATTTTTCACCGCGTACCACGAGATTACCGTTCGGTAACACTTCTGCCACAGTCACGGTGATATTGCCTTGCAAGCTGTTGCTTTGGTCAGCCCCGGCATCGCCATTAAATTCACGATTTTGTTGTAATGCGGTTTCCAGCGTTGAACCTTTAAACGCCGGGTTGTTACCAAACAACGGCCCTGCATTAAAATTCATGTCGCTTTCTTTACTGACATTAACACCAGAGGTTTTGCGCGAGACAGTGCGTTCGGTCAGCGTGATGGTGATGATGTCGCCAACGTTCAGCGCTTTACGATCGTCAAACAATGACAACCCGTAACGTTCCTGGAACAACGAGCCTTCAGTACGTTGCGGCAAACTGGCCGCTGGTGATACCGAGGGTGCGTAATACGGATCACCCGGCGCCGGTTTGTCGTTGGACATACAAGCCGACAAGCTCATGGCGCTCACGACGATCAGCGCAACACCTTTGCCGCGTGCTGCCAGACTGTTCAGTGATTCGCTGATCAATTTCATGGTGAGTTTAACTCCGTTGCCTTAAAGCGTTTGGGTAATGTATTGCAACATCTGATCGGCCGCCGACACGACCTTGGAATTCATTTCATAAGCGCGCTGGGTGGTAATCATGTTCACCATTTCTTCCACGATATCCACGTTGGAATTTTCCAGTGTGCCTTGCAGTAAACGACCCATACCGTTTTCACCAGGCGCACCTTGTTGTGGGTTACCGCTGGCTACGGTCTCGCGAAACAAATTGCCACCGATGGCTTGCAACCCCGTTGGGTTAATAAAATCCACCAGTAAGATATCGCCGATTTGTTGGGGTTCTACTTCACCTTCCCTGAACGCACTGACGATACCGTCGGTGCTGATGGTGACCTGGCTGGTACCTTCGGGAATATTAATCGCTGGCTCAACCAGCATGCCTTCGTTATTCACGAGCTGACCTTCGCCGTTAATTTGCAATTGGCCATTACGGGTGTAAGCAAGCGTGCCGTCAGGCATTAAGATTTGCAGGAAGCCGCGGCCGTCGATAGCGACATCCAGTGGTTGTTCAGTCACTTGCAAACTGCCTTCGGTAAATTGCTTTTGCGTCGCCACGACGCGCACACCAGTACCCAATTGCAAACCGGATGGCAGCTCAGTGTCTTGCGTCGTTTGTGCGCCCGGTTGCCGTTGGACTTGATACATCAAATCCTCAAAGACCGCTCGATCGCGTTTAAAACCGACCGTGCCCACGTTAGCCAGGTTGTTAGAAATAGTAGTGAGCTGTTTATCCTGCGCGGCCAACCCGGTTTTGCTGACGTAGAGTGCGGCGTGCATAGTGTGTCTCTCTCTGTTTATCCCGCCGAAGCAGGATTTAAAAAATGTGATTTAAAAGCGGAGAAATTTTTCCGCTTTTATGCCTATCAGGACATCTGCAACAGGCGTGCCGAAGCACTGGAATTTTCTTCTACAGTTTTCATGAATTTCACTTGCATCTCGTACTGGCGAGACAAACTGAGAATATCGGTGAAGGCGCTCACGGCATTGACGTTGCTGCCTTCGAGGAATCCACCCATTACACGAACCTCGGCAGCTACTGGCGCAGCCAGGCCATCGCGTTGACGGAATAGGCCGTCTTCGCCCTTTTCGATGTTTTGCAAATCCGGGTTCACCAAACGAATGCGGTTGATCTCTACCATGGCTTCCGGGCCCTGCCCTTGCGCCACCATGGATAAGGTGCCGTCACCGCCGATTTCGAGTTTTTCCAGCGGCGGAAAGGTAATCGGGCCGCCATTACCCAGTACCGCCAAGCCATTATTGGTACGCAACACACCATTGGCATCAATGCTGAGATTGCCGGCGCGGGTATAGGCCTCGGTACCGTCCGGTGCCTGGACTGCAATAAAACCAGAGCCGCTGATAGCCAGGTCCATTTCGTTGCCGGTGTTGATCAACGGCCCTTGCTGGAAGTCAGTGGCAGGCGATTCGGTCAATGCATAGGCGCGGGTCGGTTGGCCTTCGCCGTAGTACACCGCCATGCTGCGCGCTTGGGCGAAGTCCGAGCGAAAACCGGTGGTATTGAGGTTGGCGAGGTTGTTGGCATGGACCGTCTGCGCCATCATGTTGTGCTTGGCACCGGTCATTGCGATGTATAACGCCTTGTCCATCTGTTAATCCTCTGGCCGTTAATTTTTTGGCAGTTTGGTGGATAAACAGGGTTTTGCAAGAGCGGTGCCAAGTTGGAACGGCTGTTGATAAATCGGTTAACTGACTGATTTATATAGAAAAAAAATAGATAGAAAAGGAGAAGGGAAAAGCAGTAACGCTGACGGTGTTTAACAAGACAATAACAGAGCGGCAACCTGCTGCCGCTGGTTTGCCGCTATTGCCGGTGGTGGTGGTGTGTCGGATTACAGCTTCGCCTAATGCGACCTACGGGTCCGTGCCTGGGTTGTAGTGTCGGATTACGCCTTCGGCTAATGCGACCTACGGGTTTGTGCTTCCGTGGTGTTGGATTACGGCTTCGGCTAATTTGACCTACTGGCCGCGCTTCAACGTAGGTCGAATTAGCGGCGCAGCCGCGTAATCCGACACACATATCGCCGCCCTATTACCTCAGGCTCCCTATTCCCTATTACCTCAGATTAATGATGGTTTGGGTGGTAGCGTTGGCGGTTTCAATGGTCTTGGCGTTGGCCTGGAAATTCCGCTGGGCGATGATCAGGTTCACCAGCTCTTCTGACAAATCAACGTTCGACTCTTCCAAGGCGCCCGCCGTAATGTTGCCCAACGACGAGGAACCCGGAGCCCCAATAACCGCTTCACCGGTTTCAAAGGTCTGCGCCCACATGGTGTTGCCAACGGGCTTCAAGCCTTCAATGTTGTTGAAGTTTGCCAGAGCAACCTGCCCCAGTACCTGGGCCTCACCGTTAGTAAAGCGGGCGAAGATAATCCCCGTAGAGCCCACATCCAGACCCGCCAGGCGACCGGTAGCGTAGCCGTTCTGGTCGTAATCATCCACGGCAAAGGTGCTGCCGAATTGGGTTGAGCCAGTCAGGTCGATCTCGAAGTTGGAGCTGGAAGGCGGCTCAACCACCGGCGTTGTCCCCCCCTGCAATACATTCAGCGGTGACAACGCGCCGTTGGGCTCACCATCCTCACCCAGCGGGGTCCAGTTGGAGATCAACATACTGTCGGTAAGCGTGGTGTTCAGGGTGCCGTCGGCATTGAAATGCACATTGAAGCCAGCCATGGTTGGCAATGTATTCTGCGGTGACGGCAAAGTCGGATCAGGGTCACCCACATTCTGGCCATCAATCTGCACATACATCACCCAATGGTTTGGCGAGGTAGACGGATCAGCCGGATCATAAGGCTGCTTCACAAAATACTGGCTCATGATGTGCGGGTTGCCGAGGCTGTCGAACACCGGGTTGGAAGTCGCATGGTTGTAGGTGTTTTGATCCGTAGGATCAAAGGCATTGATCGGCACATCGGTAAAACTGGCTGGTGTCAGCGGCGCAAACAGGTTACCTACCGCAGGCAAACTATCAGCCACGGCGTAGCCTTCTTCCAACACAATAGTGATATTGCCTCCGATCACGGCGGCATCGTTGATGTTATTGATGCTTTGCAAACCGGTTCCGGCGCGACCTTGAATATCAGCCTGGCCAGCCGGTAACGGTCCTTCGAAAGCAAAACGCAGGTCGGTACCGACAGCAGAGACAATCTCCAGATCCCCGGCGGTATTAACGGTGGCGCTGATACCCGGCAGGGTTGAGGTGGTCAACCCATTGATTTCATTTGCCAGGGCAGCCAGGTTATTCGCATTCAGCGCAATGCCATTCAACGTGAGGTTGCCATTACTGTTATCAAAGTTGGTGGCGTAAAGCGTGGCGTTGGTGCGCGCCGTCGCCGTCACGCCAGCCAGGGCATTCAGCTCGGAGGCGGTTTGGGCAGCAGACGCACCGGCATCGCTGGTATAGGTCACTGTCGCACCGGTAGGGCCTTCAATCTCCAGGGTTTGCGAAAGATAGCCGTTGGTCGCAGCGGGGACGCCAGCAACTGAGGCGCCAGCACCATTCAATGCGGTGGACAGCGCATTACCGCCAGTTACGTTTGCCAGGCTAATGGTTGACGACGCACCTTCGGTCAGGTCGCGAAATTCGATATTGCCGCCATTGGCCACCGCTTGCACATTGATCGGCGTGGCTGCGCTGAAGATAGCGCTGTTGACCAGGTTAACAATGTCCTGCACAGAGTTGGCGGTGGAAGCATTCAGGTTAATAGATACAGTGCCGTTGCCCGACGCCGGGGTCGAGCCAGCCAACGTGATATCAAAGGTAGTGGGGTTGGCATTGAAATCAATCGGCGTGGCCACCGCGCCCAAGTCAGTGGTGGTGGTGGTCGCATCTTGTAAACCTACCTGGGTGACACCCACTGCCGCACCATCCGTAGCAAAACTGCTGCCGACGGTCTCCAGGACTGTTTCGTTGGAATCCAGGTTAAATGCGGAATCAACACCTGTGGTTTGGCGCGGGGCCTGGGTATTCACATCCACTCGCAGGTTGCCGAGGATACCGCTGATGTTGCCTTCCGCATTGGCGGAGAAACCTTGCAGATAAGAACCGGTGGCGCTAACCACAAAACCCTCATCGTCCAGACCAAAGGCACCGGCACGGGTAAAGAGCCGCTCACCCTGGTCGCTCAGTACAAAGAAACCGGAGCCGTTAACTGCCAGGTCCAGATCGCGCTCGGTCAGCTTCGGATTGCCGTTACCAAAATCCTGGCGAATCATCTGCAAGCTCACACCACTGCCGGGTGTATTACCGCCGCTACCCAGGATGCTGGCGGAATACAAATCACCGAATTCGACCCGCGATGATTTGAAACCGATAGTGCCAGCGTTGGCAATATTGTTACCGGTCACCTGCAGGTCAGTGTTCGAGGCACGAATGCCACTCAGCGCGGTGTTAAAAGACATGATGTGCTCCTGGGTACTTGAGTCGCTGGTGGCTGGATGTCGCCACCAGTATTTCAATAACAGTTATTAATAAGTTGCTGTTTTGTGCTGCATTGGCTGTCTGACACGAGTCTCAACAGCCTGCCGTGCATTAGTTAAATTGTTTAACGTCACCGATATTCACTGGGCCGAGGCCTGCGAGGTTCAGGGTGATTACGCCATCTGCCCCGAGAGTTACGCTGTTGACGTTAGCGCTGAGCGCTGTCTCCAGTTGTTCGGCTTTACCGTCTTGCGTTGCATAGACTTCGAAGGTGTACTCGCCGACCGGCAGGGGTTCCTCACCCGCTGACCAGCTCAACAGCTCGCCGTTGACCTCCATAAACTGGCCGTCCCAACGGAAGGATACTTCACCGGCCGGCATTCCCCCGACGGGGATATTGGCCACTAATGAACCTTTGCTGTCATAGACACTGATCTTCATATCCCCGGTCGCTGCGGCAAGATCCACACTGCCGGACACAATCCCGCCGGCGGTCAAACGCGCTGTCTCCGCCGGTACCGTCACGGAACGGCCCACCAATGAAGAAGCTTGCAACGCCTGGTTGGACATAAAACTGGAACTGAAATTATCGAAGTTAGTGTTGAGCCGCTCCAGACCTTCTACCGAACTGAACTGCGCCAATTGCGCAATAAATTCGGTGTTGTCCTGCGGACTTAACGGGTCCTGGTTATTCAGCTGCGTAATCATTAATTCGAGAAACGCCGTTTGGCCCAACTCGTTGCTTTTGGTTTCCTTCGGCTGGTTGTTGATATTCAAATTACTCAACACGTTGCCAGTGGTGTTGTTATTGACCTGACTCATCGCCGCCGCTCCTTACTGACCCAGGGTCAACACACGTTGAACCATCTGCTTGGCCGAGTTCATCACCTCGACATTCATTTGAAACGAGCGCGATGCCGAGATCATGTTGGTCATCTCTTCCACCGGATTCACGTTGGGATAAAACACATAACCTTCTTCATCGGCTTGCGGATGATCCGGTTCGTAGCGGCGCTGTAACGGCGCATCACTCTCCACCACACCCAACACCTGTACACCGGCACCCACATCGTCGGGCGCGGCAAAGCCGTTATCAAAACCATTGCCGCTTTTCATCGCTGCCATGGCCTGGCGCTGGATAGCGGCAAACACTGGCTGGCGATTGCGATAAACCTCGTCCGCGCTGGAGCTGGCCGACTGGGCGTTAGCCAGGTTGCTGGCGGTGGTGTTCAAGCGCAGGCTTTGCGCGTTCATACCTGAGCCGGCGATGTCGAAGATATGTCCGAGTGCCATAATTAACTCCAGCGTTTTCCAATCAATGCGTTTAATAAACCGACCGACTACTCGCCACGGATGGCGGACGTCAGTCCTTTAAATTTGCTGTTCAAAAAGGTGAAGCTCGCCTGGAATGCCAAGGCGTTTTTCATGTATTCCGCATGCTCAATCTGGTCTTCCACGGTGTTACCGTCAATGGACGGCTGGCTGGGTACGCGGTACATCATGTTGCTGTCGTCCAGAGCCATGCCTGCACCGCCGATATGCCCGGCGTCCGTCGTTTGCATATTGAACCGCCCCGACTGCTCCATCTTGCCTGCGAGCATGGTTTTAAAGTCGAGGTCCCGGGCTTTGTAGTTGGGTGTATCGACGTTGGCCAGGTTGTCCGCCAGCACCGATGCCCGCTGACCACGCACTCGCAGTGCGCTTTCGTGGATTCCGAGTGCAGATTCGAAGGATATGGACATAAGCGGCTCCGGCGTTTCTTAAAGGTTTTACTCTTGCGTGTGTTAAAGCAAGGGGTATGCCAACGGACGTAAACACATCTAACCAATTGATTTATATATATATTTAATTTTTTTAACGCATAACTATGCGGCAGTGAAATAGCGGCAGGGACAAAAGCGGCAAACGGGAGCGGCAAGATTTTTCCGCTTTTTTGGTACGAGTGGGAAATGAGACAGGGGTTGGGGAGCAGTGTGCAAGACCATCACCGACAGGATGTCGGTGCTGAGCCCCCATGGATGGGTTCCCGGCGTGTCTTGCACACTGCTCCCCAACCCCTTCGGTGCCTTACGAGGATTTTGTGGTTTTGAAAATATTCTTAAACTTTCTTCTGGAAATATGATCTTTCCAAAAAAACTACCCTCATCACACTTCACGTACCACATCCTGCTGGACGAGAAACCCAGTGGTAGTATGGATCTCAATTCAAAACGAACAGCGCGTAAATCCTCTTCCTTAATCATTCATGGCGTGAAAGTTAAAAGTGCAGGTAGCAGAGCATGTTAATTGCAAAACATTTTGATCCAGTTCTGGGGATCGACATCCACATTCTGATCACGCCTGCCGGGCCTATCCCCATTCCACATCCGCACATTGCAT
>CAMPIG010000109.1 GCA_946886255.1 uncultured Cellvibrio sp.
GAATGTCCGCTGCGAGTATCACGCGGGCGGTGGCATCTCTGGAAGCGCGCTTGGGCGCATTATTATTATCGCGTACTACGCGGCGCGTTTATGTGTCGGAAACGGGTCAGCGTTATCTGGAAGATTGCCGACGTATCCTGGCTGAATTAACGGAGGCCGAGGAGTCCGCATCCGGAAGTTATGCCATAGCGCGCGGCCAACTGGTTATCACGGCGCCGGTCTTGTTCGGTGAGCTATATATCACACCGCTGATGGTTGGTTATCTCAATGAACATCCGCAAGTCAGTATCAAGGCACTGATGGTTGATCGGGTGATTAACATGATGGATGAAGGCGTAGACGTGGCTCTCCGTATTGGGCACTTGCCTGACAGTGGGCTCTATGCGCTACGGGTCGGAAGCGTCAGGCGTGTGGTTTGTGCGGCGCCGGCGTTCCTGAATCGCCATGGCCGCCCTCAACATCCAGATGAACTTCGCGAGCAGCCAGTAGCGTTAGTGTCCAACAGTCCATTGCTCGCCAAATGGCAATTTAGCGTGGATGGAGGGACGACAGCATTCTTGCCGGATGCACGTTTGGTGGTGACAGCAAATCAGGCGGCAATCAGTGCGGCGGTATCCGGCTGGGGCTATACCTGTGTGCTTTCCTATCAAGTAGCGCGACAGGTGGCAAAAAGTGAGTTGGAAATTGTGCTACAGGATTATGAGCTGCCAGCATTGCCGGTGCATGTGGTGTATCAGGGAGGAGCAAAGGTATCTGCCAGGGTGCGCACGTTTGTCGATTATTGTGTAACACACTTGCGTGCTGATCCTGCCTTACATTTTTCACCGTGATTGTTGTGGCTGAGAAATATTCAGCCGGTGTCTTCTTTCACGGCGATCGCTGATTACATTCGCAGGTTGTTGCGCAGATTGAAATAGTCTTTTGCAGAATCTGATTATTCTCTGCGATAGCAATGTCTCCCACAATGGCTGCGACAATTCATCTTGTTTAGGAGCCAATTATGTCAACCAAACCTGTCAAACTTTATCGCCACGTTTTATCTGGACATTGTCATCGCGTTGAATTGATGTTGTCGTTGCTCGAACTCCCGGTGGAGTTCATTGAGGTAGATCTGGCAAACCGAGCGCATAAGCAGCCTGAGTTTCTCAGCTTGAACAGCTTCGGTCAGGTTCCCGTCATTGATGACAACGGATTGATACTGGCAGACGCTAACGCGATTCTGGTTTATCTCGCCAAACGCTACGCGCCTGATAAGTGGTTGCCGGACGATGCCGTGGGTGCGGCAAAAGTTCAGCGGTGGTTATCGGTAGCGGCAGGCCCTTTGGCTTTTGGTCCTGCGAAAGCACGGCTCATCACAGTCTTTGGTGCCCCCTTTAATGCGGAGGACGTTATCAATTCCGCTCATGCGCTTCTTTCAGTTATGAACCTAGAATTATCGCGCAACGCATTTCTCGTGGGTGATCAGCCGACCATCGCCGATATCGCCGGATACAGCTACGTCGCGCACGCACCGGAAGGCAATGTCTCTTTACAAGCGTATCCGCAGGTGCTCGCCTGGTTAAATCGCGTGGAAGCTTTACCTGGCTTTGTACCGATGAAAAAGTCGCCTGTTGGCTTGATGAAAGCGTGAACAAGACAATGAAAACTATCGATGAAGATCGCCATGATCCCTGGCATTCAGGCGAGCGCCAGTTGCACACGCTTGCCGGGGTTACGGACAAGATGAAGCAGATAGGCGCACGCGTGATAAGGGACTATATGCCCGATCAACATCGTGATTTTTTTCAGCAGCTGCCCTTCATGGTGATGGGTAGTGTCGACGCGCGGGGCGATGCCTGGGCTAGCATCTTGACTGGTCGTCCCGGCTTTGCCGTTTCACCTGAGCCTCGGCGCCTGCGCGTGAACAGTAGGCCAAGTTCGGAGGACCCGGCCTGCGACAACGTACAGCAGGGTATGGCGCTCGGTATGTTAGGAATTGAACTGGAAACGCGGCGGCGTAATCGTGTCAATGGCGTCGTTAGTCAGCTCGATGCAGACGGTTTTGATCTGACGGTAGAGCAGTCGTTTGGTAATTGTCCGCAGTACATTCAAAAGCGTAATTTTTCCTGGGTGGAAGACGAACAACATTCACGACCTGCGTTGTTAGCTGCGGATGAATTGAATGAGGTTGCGCGCAGGATAATTCGCCAGGCAGATACCTTGTTTGTTGCCAGTTATGTGGACGATTCAGCGACTGGCAGGCGCTCAGTGGATGTTTCTCACCGGGGTGGTCGGACCGGTTTCGTCCATATGGAGCGTAATCGCCTCACAATTCCAGATTTTTCCGGTAATTTTCATTTCAATACGCTCGGTAATTTCATGGTGAATCCGCGCGCAGGGTTATTGTTTATTGACTTTGAAACAGGGGATTTACTACAACTCACCGGACAAACAACGCTCGTTTTATCCGACCCCTCGATTTCGACATTCAAAGGTGCTGAGCGGTTGTGGTATTTTGATGTGACGCGCATGGTTTACCGCGCATCCGCGCTACCTTTGCGCTGGTCATTCGCAGAATGGTCGCCAAAAAGCTTGCAAACCGGCGTTTGGCATGAAGGTGTTTAACGATAGATGCATAAAAATTAGCGGAAAATGGCTGCTGCGGCCTCTACAACCAACGCATGGCGGCGGGCCAGTGCGGATCTGTTCTTGTCATAACCACCACCGATAACCGTAGCCACCGGAATAGATTTTTGCTGGCACATTTCGAGTACCAGATATTCCCGGTCGCGTATGCCTTCCCAGCTGATGTTGAGCAATCCGAGCGGATCTTTTTCATAGATATCAACACCGGCATCGTAGATCACCAAAGATGGTTTGAATTCGTTTAGCAGCCGGTGCAAGGTTTTTTCTACCACATCCAGATAATCCTGATCGTGTAATCCAATTGGCAATTCCACATCAAGATCACTTTGGGCTTTTCGTGCAGGAAAATTTTTTTCGCAATGAATCGAGCAGGTAAAAATACTTGGCTGCTCCTTCAGGATGCTGGCCGTGCCGTCACCCTGATGAACATCACAATCAAAAATCAAAATCTTTTCCGCCTTGCCTTGTTCAATCAAGGCGCGTGATGCAATGGCTAAATCATTCACGATGCAAAAGCCGGAAGCAAAATCATAATGCGCATGATGCGTGCCGCCCGCCAGGTGACAAGCAATGCCATGTTGCAATGCGAGCGACGCGGCGAGCAAGGTGCCGTTGGGCGAGATCAAGGTGCGGCGCATCAAGCCTTCGCTCCAGGGCAAACCCATTCGTCGGATTTCTTGCGCAGACTGCCGGTTGTGGATAAAACGTTCCAGATAATCCCGGGAATGCGCCAGCTCCAGAATGATTTGTTTGGCTTTACCCGGTCGAAACGTATTACTGGTTGTGGCGATACCACGTTCCTGCAGATAGTCATGCAGCAAACGGAATTTTTCCATAGGAAAACGATGCTTACTGTCAAAGTCAAAGCTATACGCCGGGTTGGTTACAAGTGGAATCATGATAAGCGTAAATCGAAGCTAGCAAAAAACGTTAAATAAAAATGTACAGCCCTGTTGTGGTGATACTTTGATACGCATCATTGTTTACGCCAGATGATCAGGCGGTTGTTGGCGGGCATGGCATTATCTTCCAACAAACTCAACCCGACAGTTTCGGCTGTTTCATTAACCGCTTCAAAGTCGCGAATACCTTGTTCGGGATCTATAGCTTTAAGGTGTTGATCAAATTGGCGATTGCTGTCACTGGTATAGCGACCTTGGTAATTGAATGGACCGTACAGAGCGAAAAGTCCGGCGGGCGGCAGGCGTCGGCCGACCTGCTGAATCATATGGCACGCGCTGGTCCAGTTCATAATATGGGCTGTATTTGCGCTAAAAACGGCATCAAAACCGGTTGGCCAGTGTGCTTGTGTCACATCGAGAACTTGCGGTGGGCGAAGGTTAGTATGAGGGTATTCTGCGAGCCACAGGTTGATGCCGGGTAGACAAATGTCGCGATCAGAAGTCTGCCAGATCAGATGCGGCATTGCTGCCGAAAAATGAATGGCATGCTGGCCGGTGCCTGAGCCTATTTCCAACACATGGCGAACTTGTTGGAAATGCCGGAGCAATACCACGAGTATGGGGTCTTTGTTATTTTCACAAGCTTGGGAAAAAGGTTTGTTTGACATGGTCCGCAATCAATAGAAAATGATCTTCAGACTATAGCGATTGTTGGTAGCAAGGTAAATCCGATAGTGGAGAAAATGCTCATAAAAAACCTCCGTCAGTGCGGAGGTTTTTTTGGTCCAACAGAGGTAATTATTCGCGCGCTTCGCGAGACTCTCTTTGAATGGCTTCGCCACCGCCTTCGAGGTCTTCGCCTGCACCTTCGATGGTGTTGCAGCCAGTAAAAATAGAAATCAGGCTAATAAAGAACAATGAAGTCAGTAATTTCTTTGACATAGCTTTTCCCTTTCGGTTGATGAGTTAAACAATATTTTGTTTGCTTCGGATGTACCCTAGATGCGCCCCATTAACAACAAAATTAACAACACCAGCAAAACAACGCCCAGAATACCGCTGGGCCCGTATCCCCAAGAGCGGCTGTGGGGCCAGCTGGGTATGGCGCCCACTAACAACAAGATCACAATAATTAATAACACTGTTCCTACGCTCATAATGCACTCCTTTAGGTTTATGCATGTGAGACTAGAATAGGAGCCCGGACTTTAAATATCAGTTCGCTCCCGTACATAGATTTTGTGTGCCTGTTGAAACGTGACGTCAATCAAAATGAAAAATTTTTTGTAAGAATACCTGGAACAAAAAAACGGTTAAGGGATCAGGGGTAAATTTTTTTGCACGATAAGCGAGTTCAAGAGAATGTGACGTCAATGCCGATGTATTGCGGTCGACTTGAAGGGAGAAGATGTATCGTTGATACGATCATTTTGGTGGTCTTGAGTTACTTCATCACCGAGGCTGTTGTTTCGATCCTGACCTCAATCATGTCACGAGGCTACCTTAGCTCAAATGCAGACTATTTTACTGCGCAGGGTGGGGATACGTTTGTCAGTCACCATCATATGCTGCTCAGGTAATAAAAAAACGTGTTCTTAAGGCTGCGGCTTATGTAGAGCTAAAGCTTAATGGGCTGAATACGAATCTGGGAGGCATTACTCTATATAGCAATTCCCCGTGCGTGTTGTTGAGCAGGGTTTGGCCGAATAGGGGGGCGGCCAAGCAATGGTTAAAAATAATAATAATTACCTTTTTGAAAGCCTACTGACAGTATCTGACAACGATATGTTGATAATGGTCTGGCTGCCGATGCAGGTATGTTGCGGGTATGTTTAAGTCCCTTAATAAGAACTTAAACAATAGCTGTAAATATTGATTGGACAGCTGGCCAAAAACCCCTATGATTCATCACCGCCCGACTGTAAAGGCTTGTATCGGCGGCACTTTCATTTCGCTGCTGTGCATGTGTTTACCGATGGTCGTGGCGTTTCTGGTCATTACATTTTGTGACATTTGTTAATTTCAGTTTCACCCTTGGCTATGCCACAATCGGCTGCTTTTTTGTGCGGTTGGTGTTCCCAATGGCTAAGCTCCGAGATAACCAGGGTCTGGTTGATCTTCGGGCTGTTTTTCTGAAACGGTCACTTCTGAATTCAGATTAATTTTGTTTTTCCACTGGACGGTTGTTCCCTATGAGTAAAGTCAAATCAATTGGTATCGCAATTGCGACCCTCGTCGGCATTTTCGTGATTATTGCCGGCATTAAAATCAGCCAGTTTGCCGCCATGGCGGAAGCCGGTGAATCCTTTGTACCGCCACCCGAATCGGTCAGTACCTTCGCTGCTGAAGTCCAGGAATGGCCGAATATTTATTCTGCTGTCGGCACTGTTGAGGCTGACGAAGGTATTACTATCGCGGCGGAAGTGCCGGGCAAAGTGCAACGCATTGCATTTACCTCTGGTGAATATGTGAAAGCCGGGGAAGTGTTGGTGGAGCAGGAATCCAGTAACGAACGCGCGCAACTGAGTGCTGCGACAGCACGCCTGCGCCTGGCTCAGGCAAATCACGAGCGTCTGTTACAGCTGCGCCAGAAAAACACCGTATCGCAAAGTGAGCTGGATACAGCTGTACAGCAACTGGAGTCAGCCAAAGGCGATGTGGACGATCTGCAAGCGACTCTGGCTAAGAAAGTGGTGCGCGCTCCCTTTGCCGGTCGCCTCGGTATCCGTCAGGTCGACCTGGGTCAGGATCTGCAAGTTGGCGCCGACATCGTTTCCCTGCAAGCGACCAATCGTGTCCGTGTCAATTTTCCAGTACCGCAACACTGGTTGGTACGTATGAGCAAGGGACTGGATGTTGAAGTGCGTGTAGGTGATGGTTCCGACGTTGTGGTGAACGGTGTTGTGACGGCAATTGGTGCCGAGATTAATCACCTTACCCGCAATGCAACTGTACAGTCGTCCCTTGAAAATGCGGATAATAAACTTATTCCCGGCATGGCAGTAGAGACGCGTGTTGTCCTGACCAACCCCGAGCCGGTGCTCGTCGTGCCAGGTACGTCAGTTATCTATGCTCCTTTTGGAGATACCGTGTTTATCGTGGAGAAGGACGAGTCCGGCAACCTCAAAGCACGCCAGCAATTTGTCCGCTTGGGTAAAGCGCGCGGTGACTTCGTGGAGATTGCCGATGGTTTGAAAGAAGGCGATGTGATTGTCAGTGCAGGTGCCTTTAAGTTGTTTAACGGCCAGTCAGTTGTGGTGAGTGATATTGCCTCTCCGGAGTTCAAGTTGGAGCCGGCACCGGCTGACAGTTGATCGCAACGGGTTGAAACATCAAGAACGGTTTGCGTGAGTCACCCCGACTCGCGCGGCTTCAAGGATTATCGGCCTGCAGCTCGCAGGCCCTGTGGTGAGCCTCATCTATGAAATTCACAGATATTTTTATTCAGCGGCCGGTGATTGCGATTGTAGTCAGCCTGCTGATTCTTATCGCGGGCATTCAGGCAGGTAGTTCGCTGTCAGTGCGGCAATATCCACGTAGCGATGTTGCCATGATCACCATCAATACCGTCTATGTTGGTGCTAACGCGGAACTGGTGCGTGGGTTTGTGACCACGCCGATTGAACGTGCCATTGCATCGGCGGGCGGTATTGACTATATCGCCTCACAAAGTGCCATGGGCTTATCGACTATTAATGTTCACTTGCAGTTGAACTACGATCCGCTGCGCGCCATGACCGAAATCAGTGCCAAGGTGAACCAGGTACGGGGTGATTTGCCGCCGGAGGCGGAAGTCCCGGCGCTCACGATTGAATCCGCCGACAGTCAATTTGCGGCGGCATACTTAAGCTTCAGTTCCCAAATTCTCGAACAGAACCAGATCACCGACTTTTTGACGCGTTCCGTCCAGCCTCGTTTGACGGCCATTGCCGGCGTGCAAAAAGCTGATGTGCTCGGCGGGCGTACCTTCGCCATGCGTATCTGGTTGAAATCGGAAAAGATGGCGGCACTTAATGTCACTCCCTCAGAAGTGCGCCAGGCGCTGGCAAGTAATAACGTGCAGGCGGCTATCGGCCAAACGCGCGGTGCTTACACCCAGGTAAATTTGCGTGCTGACACAGATCTGAAACATGTCGAGGATTTTCGTCAGCTAATTGTGCGCAACACCGGCGAGGGCGTCATACGTTTAGGCGATATTGCTGACGTGGTGCTAGGAGCCGAAAACTACGACGCTGAAGTTAACTTCAGCGGTGAGACAGCTGTATTTATGGGGGTATGGGTTGCGCCTAATGCCAACTCGCTGGAGGTAATGAAAGCCGTCACGAAAGAAATGGAAGCGATTCAGGCGGAATTGCCGACGGGCTTGAACGGTGTGGTGGCTTATGATGCGACCAAATACATTGATGCGGCGATCATCGAGGTGATCAAGACGCTGTCTGAAACCCTGCTGATTATTGTTGTGGTGCTCTTTCTGTTTCTGGGTTTCAGTCGTTCAGTATTTATTCCGATTGTTGCCATCCCCCTGTCGCTGGTGGGTGCCTTGTTCATCATGCAGGTGTTTGGCTTCTCGCTCAATTTGTTGACCCTGTTATCCATTGTATTGAGTGTGGGCCTGGTGGTGGATGACGCGATTGTGATGGTGGAAAACATCGAACGTCACATCGAAGAGGGTATGAAACCTTTTCAGGCAGCCATTACTGCTGCGCGGGAGTTGGGCGGGCCGATTATTGCCATGACGGTAACCTTAATTTCTGTTTATGTGCCCATTGGTTTGATTGGTGGCTTGACCGGAACGTTGTTCCGTGAGTTCGCCATCACTTTGGCCGGTGCGGTGACTATCTCCGCGGTTGTGGCAATTACCTTGTCGCCCATGCTGGGCTCGCGCATGCTCAAGCCGCATCAAAAAGTGACCGCGCCTTTGGCTGGTATTTTTGATCGTTTTCAAAAATTCTACAGCAGAAAACTGGATGTAACGCTCAACAGCCGTTCAGGCATCTATGTGTTCTGGGCGGGCATTGCCTTGTTGTGTTTCCCACTTTATATGTTTTCCGCTAAGGAATTGGCACCCATGGAAGATCAGGGCGTGATCTTCGGCATTGTGGACGCACCCGCCAACTCTACGCTCGATCAGTCTTCCTATTACGGCAAGTTGGTAAACCAAATATTTATGGAAGTACCGGAGACGGATTTTACTTTCCAGATAAATTTCCCTACCGGTGGTTTCTCCGGCATGGTGGCTAAACCTTGGGAAGAGCGTGATCGCAGTGTGTTTGAAATTATGCCGGAATTGCAGCAAAAATTGGCGAAGGTTCCCGGTGTACGTATTCTGCCGATTACCCCACCGCCGCTGCCCGGTGGTGGTGATTTCCCGGTAGAGTTTGTGATTGCCTCTACGGCGGAATCAAAAGAAATTTACGAATATGCCGTGCAATTGCAACAGGTGATGAATGCCAGTGGCACTTTCCCGTTCACGCTGATAGATATGAAGGTAGATCAACCGGAATATCAATTTAGTATTGATCGTGAAAAAGTGGCGGATCTGGGGTTGAATCTGCAAACCGTCACCCAGGATCTGGGTACTCTGTTGGGCGGCGGTTATGTCAACCGGTTCAACATGTCCGGGCAGAGTTATAAAGTGATTCCGCAGGTTAAACGTGTCGAACGTTTAACGCCGGATGATTTGAACAAACTTTATATCACCGGTGCGGATGGTCAGATGATTCGTCTGGATCAGATTGCTACCATGACCCACGTCACCGCTCCGCGAACCATTAATCGGATGCAGCAACTAAATGCGGTGAAGATCAGTGGTGTGACCATTAAACCCCTGGGTGAAACCCTGGAGTATTTACAGGAAGAGGCGGCCAAGATTCTGCCAAAAGGTTACAGCATCGATTACACCGGCGAGTCGCGTCAGCTCGACCGCGAAGGGAATACTTTCCTGCCGGCGTTGATGTTGGCCTTGTTGATGATCTTCCTGGTATTGGCGGCACAGTACAACAGCTTTCGTGACCCGATTGTGATTCTGGCGGGGTCGGTGCCCCTGGCGATATTCGGGGCGCTGCTGTTTACCTTCTTCAAGATGCCGATGCCTATGCCGTTCTTTACCGACGGTTTCAGCAGTACGCTGAATATTTATTCGCAGGTCGGTCTGGTGACATTGGTAGGTCTGATTGCGCGCAATGGCATCCTGGTGGTGGAGTTCGCTAACAAGATGCAAGAGAAGGGCATGAGCAAGATTGAAGCGGTGCGCGAAGCGTCGGTTATTCGTCTGCGCCCGGTGTTGATGACCAGTATCGCTACAGTAGCTGGGCACGCACCTTTGATCTTTGCATCCGGGCCCGGTGCAGAAGCGCGCAATGCGATTGGCTTGGTGTTGGTGTTCGGGATGGCAATCGGTACGGTCTTCACGTTGTTCGTCTTGCCTTCGGTGTATGTGTTGTTGGCGAAGGATCACCAGAAAGACAAGCAGCGCTTGGCAGAGTTGGAAGCGACGGCCTGATAAGTGTTCTGATAAATTATTTGCACGACGAAAAAGGGCATCGTTTGATGCCCTTTTTATTAGTAGCCCTGCTCACTTCGATTTCTAATGCAAGTGCTCCGAATCCGCTTACCATTAGGGTTTTGGTTTCGAAAACGCATGAATACATCCTTGTAGCTCCCTCAAGTCGTCCTTGACTTGAGGGTTTCGAAACCAACCCTAATGACAAGCTCACGTGGTGCAGATATCTGAAAGGTGTCCTTTTACCCAATTCCACTATACTGCGGCCCATTATTTTCTTGAGGACTTTTACCATGATCAATATTGATTCAGCTGCATTGCGCGCCGCTGTAGAAGGTGTGCTGGAGCCCAGCACACAGCGACCTCTGGGTGAGCTCAATGCTATTCATAGTATTGCCCTGGAGGGCGAGCAGGTTGCTGTCAGTATCGATCTTGGTTATCCCGCTGAAGGTGTAGCCCAGGTACTTGCGACAGCGGTTCATCATGCGGTGAGTCGGGTTGAGGGGGTGACGAAGCTGTCAGTGGATGTGGATTGGGTTATTCCGGCGAGCCCCGCTGCCAATGCGCAACAGGCTATTGCCGGCGTTAAAAATATTATTGCGGTAGCCTCCGGTAAAGGCGGCGTGGGCAAATCCACGACGGCGGTGAATCTGGCATTGGCATTGGCGGCGGAGGGCGCACGGGCAGGTATTCTGGATGCCGATATTTATGGTCCGAGCCAACACCATATGTTGGGTGTGGGGGAGCGGCGTCCGCAGATCGTGGGTGAAGGTAAGGACCAAATGATGGTGCCTATCGAAGCCCATGGCATCCAGTCGATCTCTATGGGGTATCTGGTGACTGAACAAACGCCGATGGTGTGGCGCGGCCCTATGGTTAGCGGAGCCTTGCAGCAGTTGTTGATGCAGACGCGCTGGGATGATCTGGACTATCTAATTATTGATATGCCTCCAGGTACTGGCGATATCCAGATTACCCTGGCGCAGAAAGTTCCGGTGACCGGAGCGGTGATCGTTACCACACCACAGGATATCGCGCTGCTCGATGCCAAGAAGGGGATCGAGATGTTCCGCAAGGTGAATGTACCGGTGCTCGGGGTGGTGGAGAATATGGCGATTCATGTGTGTTCTCACTGCGGTCATGCCGAGCATATCTTTGGTGCCGGCGGTGGTGAGCGCATCGCCCGGGAATATCACACCAACTTACTTGGCGCCTTGCCCCTGGACTTGTCGATCCGTGAACTGACCGATGGCGGCACGCCTTCGGTCGCCGCCGAGCCGGATTCAGCAATTACCCAATCCTACCGCGCTATCGCGCGCAAGCTGGCCGCTCAGGTTTGGCTGCTCAATCTTTCCGCAACCCCGCTGCCGGACATCGTCATCACCGAAGACTGACCCGTAGGTCGGATTAGCGCAGCGTAATCCGACAATGCCGTCTATCGGGGGGATTGCAATAGCGAGGCCGAGTTGGATTACGCCTGCGACTAATCCGACCTACTAGCATGCTATTCACGGTAGGCGGCTGTGGCGAAAACCGCTATCATGCCGCCCCGTCAAATTATCTGTATGTGGGAGTCAGCATGAGCATCAAATCCGACAAGTGG
>CAMPIG010000110.1 GCA_946886255.1 uncultured Cellvibrio sp.
CCCAGTTGTTTTGGCCGGAATTAAACGACATCTTTCAACCCTACACCCACTTTGGTCGGCTGCGTCCATTGCATACCAACGCCGTGATCTTCGCTTTCGGCGGTTGTGCGTTGTTTGCCACCTCCTACTACGTCGTCCAGCGGACCTGTCAGACCCGCCTGTTCGGCGGCTGGTTGGTTCCACTTACCTTCTGGGGCTGGCAATTGGTCATTGTGCTAGCTGTTATCACCTTACCTCTGGGTTATACCACCTCCAAGGAATACGCCGAGTTGGAGTGGCCGATTGACATTCTGATCGCGATTGTCTGGGTGAGTTACGCGATTGTGTTCTTCGGTACCATCGTCAAGCGCAAGACCGACCACATCTATGTGGCCAACTGGTTCTACGGTGGGTTTATTCTTACCGTTGCGGTGCTGCACATCGTCAACAGTGCCTTTACGCCGGCGTATTTCATGAAGTCCTACTCCGCTTACGCGGGTGCTGCTGATGCCATGGTGCAGTGGTGGTACGGCCACAATGCAGTCGGTTTCTTCCTGACAGCGGGTTTCCTCGGCATGATGTATTACTTCGTGCCCAAACAGGCGGGTCGTCCGGTTTACTCCTATCAGTTGTCCATCGTCCACTTCTGGGCACTGATCTCCATCTATATCTGGGCCGGCGCCCACCATTTGCATTACTCCGCCTTGCCGGACTGGGCGCAAAGCCTGGGTATGGTGATGTCTCTGATCCTGCTGGCACCTAGCTGGGGTGGCATGATCAACGGCATCATGACCTTGTCCGGCGCCTGGCATAAGCTGCGCACCGACCCGACCTTGCGATTCCTGGTGGTGTCCTTGTCCTTCTACGGTATGTCTACCTTTGAAGGGCCGATGATGTCCATCAAGACGGTAAACGCGCTGTCCCACAACACCGATTGGACCATCGGGCACGTGCACGCCGGTGCGCTGGGCTGGGTAGCGATGATTTCCATCGGTTCTATCTATCACCTGTTACCGATCCTGTTCGGTCGCAAAGAGATGTACAGCGTGCGCCTGATCAACGTTCACTTCTGGTTGGCCACTATCGGTACGGTGTTGTACATCGCCTCAATGTGGGTCAACGGCATCATGCAGGGTTTGATGTGGCGTGCGTTCAACGTTGACGGCACCTTGACCTACAGCTTTGTTGAGGCAGTACAAGCCAGCTACCCCGGTTACTTCGTGCGCTTCCTCGGCGGTGCTGTATTTCTGGCGGGTATGTTCCTGATGGCCTACAACGCCTATCGCACAGCCAGGACACCGGAGCCCGAAGTGGTCCCGGCTGATCCGGCGACTCAGGCTGCTTAAGGGGATATTTGATGAAAGGTCATGACATTGTAGAAAAGAATATTGGCTTGATGACGGTGTTGGTCATTGTTGCTATCAGCTTCGGCGGCCTGACACAGATCGTGCCGCAGTTCTTCCTGAAAGAAACTACCACGCCGGTGGAAGGTTTGAAGCCGTTGCCGGCCCTGGTGCTGGAAGGCCGGGATATCTATATCCGCGAAGGTTGCCACGTGTGCCACACGCAGATGGTTCGCCCCTTGCGCGCAGAGGTTGAACGTTACGGACACTATTCAGTGGCAGGTGAGTCGGTTTACGAGCATCCGTTCCTGTGGGGCTCCAAGCGCACTGGTCCGGACCTGGCGCGCGTGGGCGGTCGTTATTCCGACGACTGGCACAAGGTGCACCTGTTCAATCCGCGCATCGTGGTGCCGGAATCCAATATGCCAGCGTTCCCCTGGCTGTACGACAACATCCTGGATGGTAAGCACACCGCCGCCAAGATGCGCGCCCTACGTCGCGTCGGGGTACCGTATACCGATGACGATATTGCCGGCGCTGCAGAAGCCGTACAAGGCGTACCCGAGATGGATGCGCTGGTGGCCTACTTGCAGCAATTGGGCATTCTCCTGAAAGAGAAGCGTTGATGATGGACGCAGGCACTCTCGGCGCAATATCTACCGTATTGGTGATGATCGCCTTCTTCGGCGTGTGCTGGTGGGCCTTTGCCCCCAAGCGCAAAAAGCGCTTTGAAGAAGATGCCAAACTGCCTTTTGCTGATGATGACGCGACAGGTAAAGAACACGAGCAGAACGATCATCCCGGTGATGATTCAGACAGGCGGAATTGATTATGGGTACATTCTGGAACCTTTGGATTATTGGCTTGACCCTCACCAACCTGGCGTTGGTGTTGTGGGTACTCTTGGCCAACCGCAAGGTAGCGGTAAGCGATCAGGACGAAGAAGAAAACCAAACCACTGGCCACGTCTATGACGGCATTGAGGAGTACGACAATCCTTTGCCGCGCTGGTGGTTCATCATGTTTATTGTGACCTTTGTTTATGCCGGCGTTTACCTGCTGGTGTATCCCGGCCTGGGCTCCTGGCCGGGCTTGTTCGGCTGGACCTCGGTAAAAGAACTGCGTGGCCATCAGCAGCAGGCGGACGCGCGTTATGCTGACACCTTCGGCATCTACGCCAATACCCCCATTGAGGAATTGGCCCAAAATCCCGAAGCCATGAAGATGGGTCTGCGCCTGTTTTCCAACAACTGCGCGGTGTGCCACGGTGCGGACGGCGGCGGTAACTACGGCTTTCCCAATCTGACCGATCACGACTGGTTGTACGGCGGTGCACCGGAGAAAATCGAGGAAACCATTACCCTCGGTCGTAAAGGTGCTATGCCAGCCTGGGGAGCCTTGATGGGCGAAACAGGTGTGGTGAATGTGTCTGAATATGTGCTGCAAATGAGTGGCCAGGAACATGACGCAGCCAAAGCCGAACTGGGTGCAAAACTCTTTAACCAGAATTGCGTAGCCTGCCACGGTGCCGACGGTAAAGGTAACCAGGCGCTCGGCGCGCCCAACCTGACGGACGACATCTGGTTGTACGGTGGCGAACCCCAGGACATCCGCGCCACCCTGCGTAACGGTCGCAACGGTGTTATGCCTGCACAAAAAGAGTTGCTGAAGGCAGATCGCATTCACCTGCTGGCGGCCTATGTGTACAGCTTGTCGTTGGAGCAAGAGTAGAAAAAAGGGAAGCGGGAAAAGAAGAAAAAGTGTTGCTGTTTTGTCATTGGCAACGAGCGGTTTCTTTAATGTACTCCCTGAATGGGAAGAGGTATCAAATTTTACTTGACCCTCTTCCTGTTCCCCGACGAGGTAATTGTCCTTGAGCATTAAACCCGAAAGCTCTGGTAAAGATAATTCTGAAAACGTCATTCGTTACGTCAATCTCTACGAAGCCGAAGAAAAAGTTTATACCCGTCGCATCACCGGTTTTTATCAAAAACTACGCCGCTACACAGGCTTGCCTTTGCTGGCCGGTTTTATCCTTATGCCCTGGTTAATGATCGACGGGCGTCCGGCGATGTTGTTCGATTTGCCCGAACGCAAATTCCATATTCTCTGGATGACCTTCTGGCCCCACGACGGTATGTACCTGGCGTGGCTGCTGATTATTGCCGCGTTTATGTTGTTCACGGTTACGGTGTTGGTGGGGCGCGTATGGTGTGGGTTTACTTGTCCGCAAACCGTATGGACGCAGATGTTTATCTGGGCCGAACATGTCTTTCAGGGCGACCGCAACAAACGCATCAAACTCGATGCGCAACCATGGAATATTGAAAAAATCTGGCGCAAGGGTGCAACGCAAACCTTGTGGATTGTCATTGCGTTAATTACCTCGCTGACCTTTGTCGGTTATTTTGTCCCGATTCGCACATTAATTTACGACCTCGCTACTTTCCAATCGGATCTCGCGCCAGCATTCTGGGTATTTTTCTTCACCGGCGCCACCTACATGAACGCCGGTTTCCTGCGCGAACAAGTGTGCAAATACATGTGTCCCTACGCGCGTTTCCAATCCGTGATGTACGACAAAGACACGCTGACGGTGTTTTATAACTACGTGCGCGGTGAACAGCGCGGCCCGCGCAAGCTTGACGAAGATTACAAGGCGAAAGGTTTGGGCGATTGCACTGACTGCTCCTGGTGTGTGCAGGTGTGCCCGGTGGATATTGATATTCGCGATGGCCTGCAACCGGAGTGCATCGATTGCGGGTTATGTGTGGATGCGTGCAATACCGTGATGGACAAGATGGGTTACCCGCGCGGTCTGATCAGCTTCACTACCGAAGACGCGATTGAAAAAGGTCACACCAAAGTCTTTCGTCCGCGCCTGCTGGGTTACGCCGTTGTACTGATTGCGATGATCAGCGTGTTTGTCTACTCCATCGCGACACGCGTGCCGGTTGGCCTGGAAGTGCTGCGTGATCGCGGTGTGCGCATGTATCGTGTAGCGGGGCAGGATATTCAGAACGTCTACACCATCAAGATCAATAATATGGATCGCCACGCGCACGTATACGATATTCAGGTGAGTGGCGATTATCCGTTCGAGTTGCAAGGCTATCGTCCGATGCCCGTCGAGGAAGGTGAGTTGTTAACCATCCCTGTGCGAATTGCTGTGCCGCGTGAAGTATTAAACGATGTACAGACGGATGTAACGATCAAAGTACAAGCACGGGATAATCCGAAATTAACCGCAGAACATACCACCAGTTTTATTGGTCCGCAGTTGCGTGGGTATTAGTCCATTGTTAGCGGGACGGTCGATGATGCAAGCGTTTCTGAAAACGCATGAATACATCCCTGTAGCTCCCTCACGTCGTCCATGACGTGAGGGTTTCAGAAACGCTTGCACCACCGCCCTGTGTGCCACGTTTAAACTTACACCCTACGAATGATTAGTGATGAAAACAGAACAAGACACACAACCCTTCTACCGCCAATTCTGGTTCTGGTTTGTTTTCACACCACTTATCGTGGTGGTGTGCGTCTCCTTGACGATGGTAACGGTGGCTTTTCGTCATGCCGACGATGTGGTGATCGACAATTACTACAAAGAAGGCAGGATGATTAATCAAACCATGGAGCAGGATCGCCGTGCGTTGGAATTGAATTTAACAGCGCAATTGCGTTTTGATCGCACCACAGGCGAAGTGTTTTTGCAGATACCACAACAAGCGTCTGTGCCAGCGCAATTATTATTGTTGCTCGATCATCCGTTTGAGGCGGATCTGGATCAGCAAGTGGTGTTGCAACAAACATCCAGTGGCCATTATCGCGGTGAGTTGGAAACCAATCCGAGAAATAATTGGTACGTGTCGCTGTTGCCAGTGTTGGATAAAAGCCAGCGTAAATCAGCGGAGTGGTTGCTGAGCGGCGAGATAAATTTTGCCGCTAGTGATGAAGCTTTGCTGCAACCTCGCATCGCCAAAGAGTAAATCGTTAGTTGCAGCGGGAGCTAAAAGGCTCCCAGCTGAAAATAAATATTAAAATCCCCACTGAAAGTAAAACCATAACCCAGATAGACCGGTCCCAGTGGTGTCTCGCCGCCGAGGTAAATAATGGCGGATTCCAGCCATTCATCTTCCTCACCCAGGTTAATCGGCTCTTCCAGTTTTGCGCCTTCAACGGCAATACCCATGCGCACATCGCCACTTAAACCCAATGGCATATGACCAATAATTTTTTCAGCGCGGATATGGGAATAGAAGGCGCCGTTAGTCCAGATCTGGTCGGTGGCGTAGCCGGATAGATTTAAAAAACCGCCCAACAGTTCGGCGTCGAACAACGGCAGCTCGTCATCAATCGCGGTGACGTAGGAGATACGCATGCCCCAGACATAATCACCCACCAGATAGGTGCCGCTGAGTTCGGCTTTGGCCTTGCGATAATCCTGTTCTGCCGATTCAAAATAGCTGATACCACCGCTCCAGCCTTTGGAGGGAAAATACAAACGGTTGCGACCGTCAAAGATAGTCTCTGCGACCCAACCGTCGTAGCGTTCATCGATGTTCGGTAACTCGACAACACCGATTTGTGAGCGGCCGCGCGTATGGTATTGCCGCCAACCGATCCTCGCTTGCCCCCAGATACCGATGTTTCTGCCCGCCAATATCTGGGCGTAATCGGTCCTGAGATCGTATTCGGCAATTTTTTCGTTGTCCAAATAAATGCTGATCTCGTCCCGTTGCGTCACGTAACTGGGTTCAATAAACCAGCTTTGGTATTGGTTGAGTGGTTGGTAAAAGTCCACTTCAAAGGAGGAATTGCTGCCGAGGTCCATCACCGCGAAAAATTCACCGCCATAGCGATTCAGCCATACGTTGCGAAAAGCGGTACGCAAATTGATGCTGGAACCTTCACGCCGTTCTTCGTTAATACTGAAGCCGAAGGTCAGATAATCCGATGAGGCTTTGTTTTCACGGGCGAGGATGGTGAGATTATTTTTGCCGGCGATCTGTTGTACCTGGTAATCCACATTGTCAAAACCGCCCATGCCGTAGATGCGGATCAAATCAACTTCCAGTTGTTCGCGATCGAGTGGTTCACCTTCCTGTTGGCGAATCAATTGCCGCACAAATATCGGATTGACCCGTGTCATGGGCGCGATGGTGATGGTATCAATGGTGGAAATCTGTTCACGTTCATCGTGTAATTCTGCTTGCCAGCGCGCATAGGCATCCGGAGTGACTGCAAACTGCTGCAAGTCTGTG
Source organism: uncultured Cellvibrio sp. (assembly GCA_946886255.1). Next base: position 6,587 of record CAMPIG010000110.1, read on the forward strand.
GTCCGCGCATCGGCAGCAGCGTATCCGAGGTTTGCGGCTTCCTTGTAGCGTGCGAACTCCGTGGCGGTGATGTCGCCCAATTCCGGCGTAATGTAGATGTCATGCTCGCCCAGGCTTGCGACGGAATAGGCTACATTCTGACGGGTCAGAATACCGATCATCTGCACGGTGACGCTCAGCAGGGATGTCACTTTGTCGGCGGGCTTCAGGGGTGTTCCCACATCTACAGCAATGACGCGTTCCGCATTACATAACGCGCGCCCGACTTGAATCGGCACGTTGTCGACGAGTCCACCGTCCACTAATTTTGCACCTTCGTATTCCACCGGTGCCATAAAACCGGGGACCGACATGCTGGCGCGCATGGCATGGGTCAGGCTGCCGTTTTTGAGCACGACTTTTTCACCAGTGCCGATATCGGTGGCGATGATGGCCAGCGGCAAACGCAATTCTTCAATCATGCGTCCGCCGACATCATCGCCCACCAATTGATTGAAAAAGAGTTTGATCTTTTCGCCGGACACCAGGCCCGAGGTAATTTGTAAACCTTCGTCAGACAAACCGATCTCCGCACCTGGCAACAAACCTTCGGTTACGTGTTTGGTGCGGTAATTCATCTGCGAATAGTCCGCAGAGTCCAGAAACATGTTGGTCCAATCTGCTTTCTTCAATTTTTCGCGCATCTGCGCCGGCGATAGCCCGGCCGCGTAGGCGCCGGCCACCAGTGCACCCATACTGGTGCCTGCCACACAGTCGAAGGGAATCCGCTCGCGTTGCAGGATTTCCAGTACCCCGATATGCGCTGCACCACGGGCACCGCCGCCACCGAGCACCAGCGCGGTACGCGGGCGGGAATCCCGGAATTCCTCCTGCGCGAGGATATCTCGGCCGGGGCATAGGATAAGCAGCAGGATTGATAGACGAAGCGATAAGCGGTAGGGCATGGACGAGTCCTTTGTCGTGTTGACGCGCACATGACATGCGTTTTTTGCGTGTTATAGGTGTAGCACATCAAGGTAACAAAAGTTGCCGTTGAATCGGTGATTCGGCCTGCGTGATCAGTGGGGCTCGGCTATAATGTCCGCGCGATTTTGCTTGCACCCGATGGACCGGTCAATCCAATGAACGGCGACCAGCCAGCCTTTGACGTATTCTGAAAAGTGCCCATACCCGTGCCTATGCCCGCGTCCGATACCCCTCTTGCCTGTTATCACTGTGGCTTACCCGTGCCCGCCGACGCGCATTTTCCGGTCACGATTGCCGGTAAAGATGAATTGATGTGTTGCCCCGGTTGCCAGGCGGTTGCCATGGCGATTGTGGATGGCGGCCTGGCAAATTTCTATCGTTTTCGCACGGAAATCAGCGCGCGCCCCGCAAGTGGCAGTGAAACCCGGCAAACGCAATGGAGCATCTACGATCTACCCGAGGTGCAGGTGGATTTTGTTGTCGAGCTGGATGCTGAACATCAGCGGCGCCAGGCGAATGTATTGCTGGAGGGCATCAGCTGTGCCGCGTGCAGCTGGTTGATCGAAACCCATCTGAAAAAGCAGCCGGCGGTCCAGTCGGTTACCATCAATATTACGACCCACCGCTGCACCCTCATCTGGGATGCGCAGCAGCAACCGCTCAGCGAGCTATTGGCCGCCCTGAGCGAGATTGGTTACAAACCCCGCCCCGCTACCGATGAACAACAACAGGATCTGGTCCGGAAAGAAAACCGTATGGCCCTGTTTCGTCTGGGCGTAGCCGGCTTTGGCATGATGCAGGCGATGATGGTGGCGGTGGGTATGTATACCGGGGCCACCGATGCCTGGTTGAGCTTTTTGCGCTGGCAAAGTTTTCTGGCGGCGACACCGGTGGTGTTCTTCAGTTGCTGGCCGTTTTTCAAGTCGGCCTGGCGCAGTATCAAAAGCCGCCATCTGGTGATGGACGTGCCTGTGGCCTTGGCTATTGGCCTGGCTTACATCGCCAGCGGCTGGGCCACCATCGTCGGCGGTGGTGAGGTGTATTTTGAATCCATCTCCATGTTTGCCTTTTTCCTCTTGTTGGGGCGCTATGTGGAGATGCGCGCGCGGCATCGCAATCGCATGGCGTTCGGCAATCTGGCGCAATTGATGCCGCTCAGTGCCTGCTGCCTGACGGAGCAGGACGGTAAAGCCTGCGAGCAACAGGTGCCGTTAAAAACCCTGCGTCCGGGAGATCGGGTGCTGGTAAAAGCAGGTGAGACGTTTCCTTGCGATGGATTGGTGGAATCCGGTGAGAGCAGTGCGGTGGAGGCAATCCTGACGGGCGAGTCCAACCCGGTGACCAAGCGGCACGGTGATACCGTAATTGCGGGAACCCTGAACAGCGACAGCCCATTAGTGATTACAGTGACGGCAACCGGCGCCGCAACCCAGCTTTCGGCGATTGAGCGGCTTGCGGCGCAGGCAGCGGAGGAAAAGCCTGCCCAGGTGACGGTGGCGGACCGGATTGCGCGTTTTTTTATTGCGCGCCTGCTGGTGGTGTGCGCGCTGGTATTTGCCTTCTGGTGGTGGTACGAGCCGGCGCGGGCTTTGTGGGTCACCCTGTCAGTGCTGGTGGTGACCTGTCCGTGCGCGCTGGCACTCGCCATGCCGGCAGCATTGAGCGCGACCACAGCCAATCTGCGCAAACAAGGCTTTCTGGTGGCGCGCGGTCATGTGATTGAAACGCTGACCCAGATCAACCGGCTGATCTTTGATAAAACCGGCACCCTGACCAAAGGGCAATTTGTGATCGCGGATGTCCGCCTCTGTCGTCAGTCGGATCAAACCCATTGTCTGGCTATTGCTGCCGCCCTGGAAGCCAGTGCGAACCACCCTCTGGCGCTGGCTTTTCGCCATCTGGATTATTCCCAGCCGGCCAGTCAGGTTAAACAGGTGACGGGCGCCGGTGTGGAAGGCGAGGTGGCGCAGGTGCGTTATCGTCTGGGGACAGTGGACTTTGTATCCGCCCTGTTTCCGGCGGGCATGGCATCGCCAGTATTGCCTGACACCCGACAGCAATGGCTGTTGCTGGGCGACAACCGAGGGCCGTTGGCCTGGATTGCGTTGGAAGATGAGGTGCGTCCCGGTGCGGCCGAGGTGGTTGCGGCATTTCAGCAGGAGGGAATTGCCGTCGAATTACTCAGCGGCGACCAGTCCGGTGCAGTGGCCGCGTTGGCGGGGCAATTGGGCATTCGGGATTTTATCGCGGGTGCACGCCCGGACGACAAATTGTCGCACCTGCACCGACGGCAAGCCCAGGGTGATAAAGTGCTGATGCTGGGTGATGGCATCAACGACGTGCCGATCCTTTCCGGGGCGGATATCTCCATCGCTATGGCATCTGCTTCTGATCTGGCGCAAACCCGCGCCGATGCGGTCTTGTTGAATGACAACCTGCAGGTGTTGCACAACGCTGTGGTGCTGGCTCACCGCACCAAGCGCATCATCCAGCAGAATTTGCGGTTCTCCCTGACTTACAACCTGCTGGCATTGCCGCTGGCCGCAGCGGGTTGGGTAGCGCCCTGGCAAGCGGCGATTGGTATGACAGCCAGTTCATTGATCGTAATCTTCAACTCCCTGCGTTTGAGTGACAGCTCTGACGAGGCACACCGGTAACGACATTTATTGTGGAAAGTTTTTATTTTTTGATTCCTATCGCTCTGATCTTCGTCGCCATTGCGCTGCGATTTTTATTCTGGGCGCTTCACAGTGGCCAGTACGACAATCTGGACACTGAGGCTCACCGCATCCTGTTTGATGAAGATGCCCGGCAACAACCCAAACTGGATGATGGGTCGACGGAGATCTTCACTCAGACTGATGCTCTTGAGTCCGTCTCCCACCCATCTGAGGTGCCTCACGAAGAGCCTCTCTGTGAAACACCGTCCCGTGAAAAGCCTTCTCACCAAAAGTCTCGCCACACATGATTGACTGGGCACCCTTGTTAACTGCGTTCTCACTCGGCTTGCTCAGCAGCGCGCACTGCGTAGGTATGTGTGGCGGCATCATGGGTGCCTTGACCATGGTGATTCCTGCCGACGCACGCCAACGCCGTTTGCCATTGTTGTTGGGCTATAACCTGGGGCGTATCGGCAGTTATACCCTGATGGGTGTATTACTCGGTGCCTTTGCCGGCGTGATCACGAGCTGGGCCGGAGAAAGCTGGTTGCGGGTGCTGGCGGGATTGTTGTTGATCACGATGGGGCTTTATCTGGCTGACTGGTGGCGTGGTCTGACCTACCTGGAGCGGGTGGGGCGCTATGTGTGGGCATACCTGCAACCTTTGGGAAAGCCGCTGATGCCGGTAAACAATCTGCCCAAGGCCATACTGCTCGGTACGATCTGGGGGTGGCTGCCTTGCGGATTGGTTTACACCGCACTGGCATACGCTGCCGCCCAGGCTGATATGCGTGGGGCGGGGGGTGTCATGCTGGCCTTCGGGCTGGGGACTTTGCCTGCCGTGTTAGCTACTGGTTTGGCGGCCCGTCAACTGGCTGGCCTGTTGCAAGCGCGCGGTGTGCGTACGGGCTTTGCCTTGTTAATTATCCTCTTTGGTATCTGGACGCTGCTGGGTGGTGGCCCCGGCCATCGTCATCACCATTCACACGTTGGCGACCCAGTGCAACAGCATGTTGATCCGGCTGGGGATGCGCCTCACCACCACTGAGGTTGGCGAGCTGTGTCTTTGTTAAGCATCTGACTCGTGTTAATGTGCGCGGCCCAACACACTTAAACAAAAAAATCATCCGGATGATGATTCGCAATCACTATAATCGAAATTGTGTTGTCTTAGGCTTGGTTGTGTACTGAGTTAATTTTCCAGAGAACAAAAAATGATCAAGACCCTGTGTAATGGGTTAGGTGTTAGCGCGATGTTGCTGTTCAGTGCTGGGGCGCTGGCGCAAACGGATTCTATTTCTGCAAAGGAGGTGGAT
>CAMPIG010000111.1 GCA_946886255.1 uncultured Cellvibrio sp.
CCAATCATTATTGTCGCGAGGTTTGTATGGTTATTTCTTTTTACCGTCTGGTATCCGTTCTTTTACTTTTCTCCTGCGCTTTTGCTCAAGCCCATACGCCGTATCTGGCGCCCACGCGTTTTGAGCCGCTGAATCAGGGCTGGGTCACCCTCGATGCCTCCTTTGCCGAGGCTTTTTTTGTACCGGAAGTGGTGTTCGATAACAGCGAGTTTGCGGTATTGGATCAAGCGGGGCAGTGGATAAAACCCACCACCATCCAGCGCTTGAAAACCCGCGCCGTGGTTGAACACCAACTAATTGAGAAAGGCACTTACCGTTTCAGCAGTGGTGTACGTCACGGCGCCGTCTTCCGCATGTATGAACTGGACGGTGAGCGCAAAGGGACGCGCGATCCCGCAGAAGTCTTGCCAAAGGGTGCCAAGCTGTTGGATCACTTTCAATCCGTCACCCTCGCAGAAACCTATATCACGCTTGGCGCGCCGACCAAGCCTGCACTCGCGGCGTACAACAAAGGTTTGGAAGTGGTTGCTGTTACGCACCCTAACGACGTGTATGACGGAGAAGTGTTTCGCGTGCAGTTGCTGTTCGATGGCAAGCCCCTGGCTGCGCATGAACTGCAAGTATTTCCTGCCAATGGCCGCGAAGAAAAAGCGGTGGTGACAGCGACTACCGACGCACAAGGTTTTGCTGAGTTAACCATGCCGAGTGCCGCCACGTATTTGTTGCAGGTGCGTTATCGCCACGCTGCACCCAAGGGCGCACCGGCTCCGCAATACAGTTACACCTACACCCTGGCTTTTGCCGTTAACGAACAATAATTCTGCGGGGAAACTATATGAAAACATTTATTAAATCGTTTTGGCTGCTGACCCTTGCATTGCTGGTGGCTTGCCAGGCAAACACACCACTCAACAGCGCAAAAAAAAAACCTGCAAGTAAAGACGCTAAACAAACGGCTCGTGTCACCGGTCACGGCACCAGTGATGCGCATCGTCAGGCATATATTACCGAGCTGGATGAGGACGGTGATGCGCGTGTTACGCAGGCGGAAGTGGAGGCCTTTCGAAAAAGCCGTTTTGATGATGCCGATGTAAACCGCAACGGCTTGGTCGACGAAGATGAATACGTTGATGAGTACGCCGCGCGCCTTGAACAACAAATTGCCGGTGAACGTGCCGCGCATCTTGAGCAAACCGTAACGCGGTTTAAATCGCTTGATAAAGACAAGAATGGCGTGATCAGTTGGGATGAATATAAAGCGTCCGGTGACCGCGCGTTTGCACATTTTGATAAGCAATCGACCGGTATTGTGAGCGCTAACGCTAACGAAAAAACCGCACGACGTTCGCATTCAGTATTAGCCATGCCTACCTCGCATTCGTTGCAGGGTTTTCTCGAAATCTACGATGAAGATGCTGATGGAACTGTCACGCGTGCGGAATTTGATCGTCATCGTGAGCAGGTATTTGCCGCAACCGATAGCGACAACAGCGGCGACTTGAATGCTGAAGAATATCGCATTGAATTTGAAACCCGTCTAGACCAGCAAGCTGATCGCGTGCGCGAAGCGCAGATCAAACAAGCCTATGTGCGTTTTGGCGTGCTCGATAAAAATCAAGATGAGGCGATTGACTGGAACGAATATGTAGCCATTGGCTTGCGCGGCTTTGAGCGCTGGGACGCTGATAAAAACGGTGTGGTGGATAGCCGTGATCCTTTGCCGGAACCGCGCGCGGCGCGCAAGGAAGAAGAAAAGGCGGCAGGAAAAAAACTGGCTGACGATGCTTATTAAATTCGGGTGATTCACCATGCGCTGTTGTTTATTGTTCAGCCTGTTGATGTTAACCACCGTCGTGATGGCAACGACGGTTAACGCCGCCACTGATTACAGCGAAACGCATCAACATATTTTGGGGACGGAGTTATCGCTCACATTAGTCGGTTTATCGCACACGGAAGCGCAAGACGTTAGCAAAAAAATAGTGCAGGACATTTCCCGCCTGGATGCTTTGCTCAGCAATTACCGTGACGACAGTGAAATAAGCCGATTGAATGCGCAGCAGCTGAAATCCCTGTCACCAGAGTTGCAGCAGGTTTTGCAGCTATGTGAGAGCTGGCGAGTAAAAACCGAGGCTGCATTCAGCTGCCGTATCGGTAATCTGTTGACCAGCTGGCGCAACGCCGCCGCGCTGGGTGAAGTGCCGGAACGCATTGCGTTACGCAAGGACGCGCGGCGGGCTGACACGGCAGAACTTAACGAACATTTCAGCAGTGGCGATGTGCAGTGGCAAATCGATGGCCTGGCCAAAGGTTACATTCTCGATCAGGTATTACATAAGGCTCGCGCGCTCGCCCCACAGGCCAGCGGCATCAAGATTGATATCGGCGGCGATGCGGTTTACTGGGGCAGTAACGCGCAAGGTGCGCCCTGGCAAGTGGCTGTGGCAGAGCCGCAACACAGTCCGGATAACGCAAATTTTTACGGCGTATTGTCACTGCAATCGCGCGCGGTGGCTTACAGCGGTCACAGCCGGCGCTATTGGGAAATCAACCATCGCCGTTTCAGTCACATCATCAATCCTGTTGATGGTTGGCCCGCCAGCAATGCGCCTTCCGCAATTGTGGTTGCCAATGACGCGGCCACGGCAGACGCACTGGCCACAGCGTTAACCGTAATGCCGATCAACGACGGGTTGGCACTCGTCAAACGTTTACCCGATGTGGAGGCGTTAATCATGACGGAAACCGGAAAAATCTTTGCGTCCGACGGTTGGTACTCCTTGCTAATTCCCGATGAAGCGCATCGACCCTTGTGGGAAAACGACATGCAGTTTCTGGTGGAGTATGAAATACCGGCGTTAACCGTGGCGGAATATCGCCGCCCGTATGTGGCGGTGTGGATAACAGATGCTGACAAAAAAGTTGTACGTCAATTATTGGTGCACGGTAAAAGCCTGCGCTGGCTGCGGGAAATTCCGCTCTGGTGGCGGCGTTACGGGCGCCGCGATGAATCCATGATTGATGGCCTCGCACGCCCGACGCCTGCGCCGGGGCAACACATGTTGGTGTGGGATGGGCGCGATGATCAGGGCCGCAAAGTTGACAAAGGCCATTATGTCTTGCACCTGGAGATTGCGCGGGAACATGGCGAGCGTGAATTAATCCGCGTGCCGTTTGAACTTTCTGGCCAAGCGTTTACGCAACAAGTGCACGGCGCAAAAGAAGTGGGTGCCGTGAAGGTAAGTTTTAAACCTTGAGAAATATTTTACTCAAAGCCAAATGCAACAAAAAAGACACACGCAATAACTGCATATAAAACGGCCGGATGGTCGCACAACAACCGGGTAATGCTTGCATGAATATCAAAATCAGAATGTTAAGAGGAGCATGTAATGAAACCGGTTTTTTCCCTTCGTTGTTCATCCCGTCAGCGCGCATTGATACCGCTGGCTTTGGCTATCAGCCTGGTTAACCTTGCCCAGGCGCAGGAAAGCGCGAGCGAAACACAATTAGCCTTAAACAAAGTGACGATATCGGCGGAGGCAATTCAGTCCACCACCGAAAATACCCGCGTCCTTGATGCCGCTGAAATCGAAGATAATCAGGCGCGCAACCTGGACGATCTGGTGCGCTACATTCCCGGCGTTGCCGTGGATGATATGGGCCGCTTTGGCAGCAACGGTTTTAACATTCGCGGCCTGGATGGTGATCGTGTTGCCATTACGGTTGATGGTTTGAGTTTGGGCGAGACTTTGAACCCCGCCAGCAATGCACCTTATGAATTTTTCAGCAGCGGACGTAGCGGTATCGATATTGATGCGATGAAGACCGTTGAAATTGTGAAGGGTGCTGATTCGATTTCGGCGGGCAGCGGTGCCCTTGGCGGCGCGGTAATGTTTGTCACCAAAGACCCGGCGGATTATTTAAAACCCGGCGTGGATGATACCCATCTTGGTATTAAACTTGGCTATGCCAATGCCAACGAAGAAACACTCGCTACCGCAACACTGGCGAATCGTACAGGCAACTGGGAATCCGTATTGGTTTACACTCTGCGCGAAGGCCATGAAACAGAATCATTTTTCTCTGGCTCGCGCACGGCCATTGCCGGCACCGCGCGTGAAATTCCCGACCCGGTGGATTATGACAATGACAACATCTTGTTCAAACTGTATTACAACGCCAATGAAAATTCTCGACTGGGCTTCGTCGCAGAACAATACAATGCCAATGCACAACTGGATAACCAGACTCGCCTGAACGCCTCGTATTTAACACGCACCACAGACGATGAGGTGGAGCGCGAACGTTACGGCGTTAATTATCTATGGCAAGCGAATAACACTTTGTTTGATGAACTGGATTGGCGTTACGATTATCAAACTGCTTACACCCTTGGCCACACGCATATGACCGTGCCTACCGGTTGTCCTGTTGGTGCAGACACACCTGCCATTGCGCCTTGCCACCGCACCGAGCACCGCGATTACGATCAGGAATTGCATAAAACGGTTCTGCATCTGGATAAAAAGCTGGCGAATCACAGCATCAGTTACGGTGTGAGCCTGGAAGAAAAAAGCGTAACCTATGCCGACATAAAAACCCGCTACGTAGGCACTACGTCAGAAGTTGGCGTTGGATGGCCGGTAATCGGCGGCGACTTCGTTCCCGACACAGATATCAGTTCTTACAGTATTTATGTGCGCGATCAAATTCATGTGGTTGACAACCGTTTGCTGCTCAATGCCGGTGTTCGTTTTGATCATTACGATTATTCGCCGTCATTAAATAACCCGCAATACGGTGATAATTCCGGCACGGTCGGCGATGTCACCTTTTCATCGCCCACCTGGCAGCTGGGTGCGAGTTGGAACCTCACGCCGCATCACGTATTGTGGATTCAAACCGGAGCGGGCTTTCGTGCGCCCACCGTAGAAAATATGTATTTCTCGCCATCGACATCTATCGCCACGGAAGTCAGTAGCGGTGAGCAAGTGGATTTATGGAACACGGTTTCCAACCCGAACCTGGAAGCGGAGGAAAGTCGCAATATTGAAGTGGGTTATCGTTGGCAAGGTGATCACCATGTATTCGGCGTGTCCGCCTATCGCAATGACTACACGAACTTTATTGATTACAACACAGTTGTGCGCAACGCCGAAGTGGAATACCAAACCTGTAACAGCGCCGGTACCACCTGCACCAGTTTCTTCGGCGATGAATACGACATGCTCGACAATGTTGGCGAAGTCACTGTTGAAGGTATTGAACTCGAAGCTCAATGGTTGCTCACTGAGCAAATCCATTTACGCTTCGCTTATGCCTGGAGCGAAGGTGAAGAAAAAGATGGAACACCGCTGCAAAGTATTGTGCCTGCCTCCGGCATTATTGGCTTGGGTTACGAAGCCTCGAGCGGTCGCTGGGCTGTAGAAACCAACGCGGTATTTTCCGATGGTAAAGACGAGGAGGATGCAATCACCATTGATACCGCCAACTTCACCCAAATTCCGGCAGATTATTTTACCGAATACGGCGATTTCATTGTCGTGGATTTACAGGCGCGCTACAACATCACGCCGAACCTGAAACTTAATCTGGGTGTATACAACCTGTTTGACGAGGAATATATTCGCTGGCAACGCATTCGTTTTGTTAATCAGGGTTCTGCGGCGGGTGGTGCGCGTGGCGGGGTGAGCGAAGATGGAATTCATCGCTATACCGAACCGGGTCGTAATTACCGGGTAAGCCTGGCGTATCAGTTCTAGCTTCATCAGGGCCCTTCGGGGTCCTTTCTTCGATTCCTTGACCGCTCCCCTCAGCTGCTTTTCCCTGCTACTATTCAATAAAAGGCCAGCGCGCATCCCCGTGCTGGCTACTAATACTTGATAGTTAGCACATTGCCTATGAAAAAACTGATTACTTCGCTGTTACTTTTTGTCGCGGTTTCCGGTGCAGGCTGTGACAGCTTTACCGATCCAGCGACACGCCTGGCTTATGCGATAGAAGGTGGGGTAGGTAACCTCAAGCATCAGCCGAATGCCCAGTATCTTATCGACCAGCTGAGTCCGGCGGATGGAGACGAATGTACGGGCCCTTATAAAGTGCAATTGGATAAAGTAGGCGCGATTATTATCTGGTGTCTGGATGCTACAGGACGTGTGGAAACGAGCCACAGTACGTCTTATCACGCGCGCTTTGTTAATACACCGGAAACAATTCTTGTAGAAAAGCCAGCCGGGTCCACATTAACTATTACTTTGGAACGGCGCGATGGATTGGCAATTATCACCGATGTGGAGTGATGGCAGGGGTTGATAATTGTTAGTAATTGTAAAGGAAGCGTGAACAGCACAGCAATACTTTGCAATCCTGATTTTACTTCACTGTAAAATATGGCATCTGGTGCTTAGCTGCCTTTGGCAGCTTTTTTAATGTCTTCTTTTACATCGCCATAAGCTTTTTGAGTTTTGCCTTCTGCTTGTTTGGCGGCCCCTTTGGCTTGGTGTTTTTCACTGCCAACGGCTTCACCCGCTTCACGTTGAATCTTACCGGCTGCGTCTTTGGCTGTACCTTTCACTTGGTCTTTGTTCATAATCAATTTCCTTCTTCAAATTGAATTTATGGGGTTGCCTATCTGTGACCATTTGCCGCTACGAATATCCTGTTAATATCAATTATTTATTCGATTGGGTGCGCAAGCCAACATAAGCGCCAGATATTAATTTCCGTGTCAGTTACAGAAGAAGAACGTAGCGTAATACCTGGGAGTATCAGTAAATTTTACAGCGACCAACAATACTTTTATAACCACCCGGATTTTCTAAAGCGATAGTAAAGATACGCGCAAATAACAGCTACCACGCACAGGGATGCCGGGTAACCGAATTTCCATTGTAGTTCCGGCATGTGTTCAAAGTTCATGCCCCAGATACCGACAAATGCTGTGGCGACCGCAAAGATTGCCGCCCAGGCAGCGAGACGTTTGTTCACCTCGTTTTCATCAATACTTACCATCGACAGGCTTACCTGGATAGCCGTGCTGATCGTGTCGCGAATGGAATCTATGGACGTGTTTAAACGGTAAAGATGATCCTGAACATCGCGAAAGTAGTGTTTGGTGTTGGCGACGATGGGGGGGACCCATCCACCATCCAGTTTACCAACAGCTTCCAGCAGCGGACCTACGGCATGTTTTAATGTGATGACTTTGCGCTTTAATTGATACAAGCGCTCGATGTTGTCGCGTTGTGAGCCTTGGGTAAAAATTTGATCTTCAATAATTTCCAACTCGGTTTCCAGTGCAATCACAACGGGAAAGTAGCGATCAACCACGGCATCCATCAGCGCATAAAACACAAAGGCTGGGCCTTGCACCAGATGATGTGGCTCTCGCTCACAACGCGCACGTACACCGAGAAAACCCTGCTGTGAACGACTGCGGTTGGATAACACATAATTCTTGCCGACGAACACATCAACTTCGCCAAGATTTAATTCGCCCTCCACCAGCTCCAGTGTGTGCATGACAGCAAAGAGCGAATCGCCATATTCTTCTATCTTGGGCCGCTGATGTCCGGCATGAGCGTCTTCCACCGCCAGTTCATGTAATTTAAATTCATGCTGCATCTGCTCCAGCTCTTCTGGTTCAGCATCTTTTAACGCGACCCAGACAAAACAATCCGGCTGTTTTATATATTCGCTGATGTCTTCCACAGGAATACTGTTGAGCTTTTTACCTTCCTGATAAGCGACGCAATTGATCAGCATGGGCAGTTCCTCGAATGGGTTTTACAAAACAGTATAGAAGCTAACGCGAAAGTTATCGGCCTGTTATCACCGCATTAACTCATACACGCACAGGTTCACCGCGCTGGCGAGGTTTAAGGATTCAATAGCGCCGCTGCCGGGAATGGTAAATGCCTGCGCCTTGAGTGTTGCCAGATCCTCGTGGGGTACGCCGCGTGCTTCGTTGCCGAATACATAGCACTCACATTGCCGGAACTGCGCATCACGTAATGGCCTGCCTTGCATATCCAGGCAGGCAATGGTATGGAAGCGCGTGCCAAGTGAATGTATATCCACATCCAGTTCCAGCGGCACATGAAAAATAGCGCCCATGCTGGCGCGCACGACTTTGGGGTTATAGGGGTCGACCGAGCCAGCACTTAATAAACAGCGAAAGCCACCGAACCAGGCAAGGCTGCGCAAGATGGTACCCAGGTTTCCAGGGTCCTGAATTTCATGGAGATAGACAGCGCGCTCTTGTGGTGCCGCCGTCTGCACTACGGAGAAAAAGGGCGTGACGGCAAGGATTCCCTGCGGCGTTTTGGTATCCGAAACCTGCGCCATTTGTTTGCTGCTGATCAATGTGGTTTTAAAAGGACTGGCCCAATGTTCATAAGCCTCTGTAACGAATAATTCGGACTGCCGTAAGGCCGGGTTATGTTGTGCCGCTTTTTGTAATTCCAAAACCAGATGCTCGCCTTCCACCAGAAAGTGCTGGAATTCATTGCGGTATTTTTTTTGTTGCAACTTTTTAATGTCGTCGAGCTTCATGGTGTTAATTCCGGTCAGCCAGCATGTGTTGTGCGAGTGCTTCGGCCACTTTAATCCCGTCTACCCCGGCCGACAGAATACCCCCGGCATAACCGGCGCCTTCACCTGCAGGGTATAAGCCACGGGTATTCAAACTTTGCAGTGTTTCGTGGTCACGAGTAATGCGAACCGGAGAAGATGTGCGCGTTTCAATACCCGTTAAAATGGCATCGTTGCGATCAAAACCGCGAATCTGTTTACCAAAGGCAGGTAGGGCTTCGCGAATCGCCTCAATTGCATACGTCGGCAACGATGGTGCCAAATCGCCGAGTAAAACGCCGGGTTTGTAGGACGGTTCTACTTCACCAAATTCTTGTGAGGGTTTACCGCGAATAAAATCACCGACTAATTGCCCCGGTGCACAATAATCTTCGCCACCCAGTTCAAACGCGCGTGACTCCAGTTGTTCCTGCAACTCAACACCAGCCAGCGGGCCGCCGGGAAAATCCTGCTCCGGATTAATACCTACCACGATACCGGCATTGGCGTTGTGTTCATTGCGTGAATATTGGCTCATGCCATTGGTGACGACGCGTTTGGGCTCTGAGGTTGCCGCCACCACCGTGCCGCCGGGACACATACAAAAACTGTACACCGCACGGCCATTTTTAGCGTGATACACCAGCTTATAATCCGCCGCCCCCAACTCCGGGTGGCCGGCATATTTGCCGAGCCGCGCCTGATCAATTTGCGATTGCGGGTGCTCAATGCGAAAGCCGATAGCAAAGGGTTTTGCTTCAATAAAGACACCGCGTTGATGCAGCATCCGAAACGTATCACGCGAACTATGGCCGAGTGCGAGGATCACATAACGGCTGCGCAATGTTTCGCCATTCGCCAACACCACGCCGACCATGCGGCCATCTTCAATCAAAAAATCTGCAACCTTACTTTCAAAACGTACCTCGCCACCCAGAGCTTTAATTTCTTCGCGCATAGTGGACACCACGCCGGTTAAACGAAAGGTACCTATATGCGGCTTGCTCACGTACAGAATTTCTTCCGGCGCGCCGGCGCGCACAAATTCGTGCATCACCTTGCGGCCATAAAATTTCGGATCTTTAATCTGGCTGTAGAGTTTGCCATCAGAAAATAAACCCGCGCCGCCTTCACCGAATTGCACATTGGATTCTGGTGTGAGAATTTTTTTCCGCCACAACGCCCAAGTATCCTTGGTACGTGCGCGAACATTTTTACCACGCTCCAGCACAATGGGTTTAAAACCCATTTGCGCCAGGGTCAGTGCCGCAAATAAACCGCAGGGCCCAAAGCCAATGACCAATGGCCGCTCGCTAAGGTCGGCCGGTGCTTCCGCAACCGGATAATAGTTCGTATCCGGCGCAGGCCGTACATGATTGTCTTTGGCAAAGCGTTGCAGGATTCGCTCTTCATGCTTCGCTTTAAGGTCGATGATATAAACGAAAGTAATCTCGCTGTTTTTCTTGCGCGCATCGTAGCTGCGTTTGAACACAGTGAAGTCCAGCAGGTCAGCCTCGGCGAGCTTCAGGCGGGCCAGAATGGCCTTGCGCAATGCATCAGCGGGGTGGTCCAGCGGCAGCGAAAGTTCTGTGATACGAATCATAGAGAGTTCCTGGCCGGTGTCTCCGGCAAAGGTTGGGTGAGGTGCAATGAATGGAGCGGATTCTACCCGGCTTGAGCGGTGCTGTCAGTTCCTGCTTATCACTGAATTTTTGCGATTGTGCAGCGACCTGCTATGCTTGCCACCCCGTTTAATCCTGTTACGTCATACTGGTTGTTCCCCATGGCCCGATCCAAAAGCAGCAATCGCTGGCTCGAAGAGCACGTCAATGATCCCTACGTCAAAAAAGCCCAGGTAGACGGTTACCGCGCCCGTGCGGCCTATAAACTCCTGGAGTTAAATGACAAAGATAAACTGATGCGTCCCGGCATGCTGGTGGTGGATCTGGGTTCTGCACCGGGCAGTTGGTCACAAATTGCCGGGCGCCTGGTCGGTGTAAAAGGGCGGGTAATTGCGTCCGACATCTTGCCAATGGATTCGCTGGAGCATGTGGATTTTATTCAAGGTGATTTCACTGAAGAAGCGATATTTGACCAAATCATGGAAAAGTTGGGCGGCGCTCGTGCGGATCTGGTGATCTCCGATATGGCGCCCAACATCAGCGGCGTCGATGCTGCCGACCAGGCGGCCTCCATGTACCTGGTTGAACTGGCGCTGGATATGGCGCGGCAGGTATTGAAACCCAAGGCCAACTTTGTGGCCAAGGTATTTCATGGCGAGGGCTACGATGATTACGTGAAAGACGTGCGCACCTCGTTTGAAAAAGTTGTCATCCGCAAACCCGATGCCTCCCGCCCGCGCTCGCGCGAGGTGTATGTGGTGGGGAAAGGATTTAAGGGGTAATAAAAAAACGGTTTTGCTGAGTGTTCAACAAAACCGTTTTTTTGCTGGGTCTCACTACAGTATCAGGCCGGCACACTGGCTCTGATCAAGTGATCAAACGCACCCAGTGAAGCGGTTGCACCGGCCCCCATGGCCACGATGATTTGTTTGTAAGGCGTAGTGGTGCAATCACCCGCCGCAAACACGCCGGGTACTGATGCCTGACCGCGTGCATCAATCTCAATCTCACCGCGATTGCTCAGTTGCAAAGTGTCTTTCAACCAATCGGTGTTGGGCAACAAACCGATCTGCACAAAAATACCGTCCAGTTCGACTTTGATAATTTCATCGGTCTGACGATTTTTATAAATCAACGCATTAACCTTTTGGCCATCACCCAGCACTTCAGTGGTCAGAGCTTCGGTAATGACGGTGACATTGGGTAAGCTGGTTAATTTACGTTGCAGCACCG
>CAMPIG010000112.1 GCA_946886255.1 uncultured Cellvibrio sp.
TTATAGCTGCTGTTATATCAACATAAATAATGAATGACGAGTAGTAATTTTTTTAATTACCTCTAACGAACAAAACCCCACTTTGCTCAAGTGAGGTTTCTTTGTGGTGATGGCCTCCAAATGAAGGCCATCGATATATCTTTTGTTCAACTTACATTGAGTAACGAACACCCAATGCGTAGGTTTTGGAGTAGATTCCATTACCAAAATTGAACAGGTTTTGATTTCCCTCACCGTAATAGCTCTGATAAACGTCGTCCAGCAGGTTGGTTGCGTCAAACGTAACCATGATGTTATCCGTCACATCATAACTCAGCTGGAAGTCCAGGCTTTGTTCCGGGCGATTCCAAAATTGGATGGGATTAGCGAAAATTGCCGCTTCATTACCGGTATAAAACTCTTCCCGCCACACGTAAGACAAGCGTGCGTCAAATGTATTTCTGTCATACGCCAGCACGATGCTGTAGGAGGAGTCAGAAACACCGCTCATCTTCGATTCGACATAACCGTTGCGGCTACCATCTTCGTTAAATACCGGTGTCTGTTGTGATGAGTCCAGCAATGTGAAGCTTGCCTGAACACCCAGACCATCCAGTTTTTCGGGCAGGTTATTTGGGAAATAAACCAGACCGACTTCGAGGCCAGAAAGTTCACCTTCACCGGCGTTGATGGGTGCGTTTAACACAAAGGGAATCATGTCGCCTTCAGAGTCTGCTCTTATGACCGTGCTATAACCCGGCAGGATCATGCCCTCCAGCTCACGCTTGAATACAGCGCCGTAAACAGAACTTCCTTCCGCAAAATACCATTCCAGCGAAAGGTCGTAATTTACGGACTCCGTTGGTTGTAGATCAGGATTGCCACCAGTACCGGTCCCATAAGGGACATCCGTTAGGGGGTCAGTCCAGTAGCGCTGCGCATTCAGGGAGTTAAATTCAGGCATACGCAGTGTTTGGGTATACGCAAATCTTCCCACCAGATCATCGGTGATATTCCAGTTTATTGCCAAGCTGGGCAAAAACTTATCGGTATCATTAGTGCCTTCGCTGTAGTCGTAAGTATTGGATTGAGGCGTTTGCTCAGCCCAGAATTGC
The DNA here is from genome assembly GCA_946886255.1 of uncultured Cellvibrio sp. The sequence goes on from CAMPIG010000112.1 coordinate 1,095, forward strand.
ATATCCTGTTCATATGAAACATAGCGGACACCAATCTCACCATTAACGCTGTCACCGACAGTAAATTTACTGGTGATGAAAGCCGCAGCAGAAGTCTCTTCAATATCGAATGTCTTGTAAACTTCTTCGCTTTCAAGACCATAGACGGTCCGTACTGCATCGGCATTATCGAGTAAATAAGAGCCGTCGGCGCTAATAAAGCTGTCGAAAATATTCGCCCGTCCCGCAAAGTAATCATCAACGGTGAAAACCACACCGGAACCATCGCCGCTAGCACCAGCATCGACCAATTCCTGCATCAATGCGGTGAGGGTTATTGGATCTGCGGGTGAGGCATCTTGCCCACGAGTAAATTCTTGCGCACTTCTGGTCTCATAGCGCCCGCCTACTTTAATGGTGTTGATAAAGTCGCCGTCTAGCTCCCACTCAGCATCAAAAGTAAACGTTGCCGCGTCACCAGAGTTACCGCCACCATTGTCGTAAATGGTTGAGGCATTCCAATTGGCAACGGCCGCCATATCAGACTCGTCCACGGCAGTTGCTGCGTTATCCCAAAATACAATGGAGGGGATGCCGTCGCGATCGTTGTAATCAACATCTAAACCTGGGGCCGTTCTTGTGAAACGCATGGCAAAGAAATCGGTGGTGAATTCGCTATCCTGATACAGCAACTCGGAATTGATGGTCAGATTATCCGTTGGCTCCCATTTGGCTCCCAATGCATAAAGATAACTATCTGTTTCACCGTAGGCATAGTCGCCACTTTGGAAACCACCGTTGTTGCGGCCCTGATGTTCTTTAACGACGATAGTGCCTTCGTAAACTTCAGGAATGCTGATGTTACCCTCGCCATTCTCGAAGGTATTCGAAAACCACATGGCATTTTGCGAGGAGTTTCTATACCCGGTGTAAAAGCCTTCAGCCAGAATTTCCAGTTCATCATTAGGTGCCCACTGGAAGGAAACGCTCGCAGCAGGGCGTTCACGATTACCCGTAAACGACGTGCCGAAGACAGCGTCGCGCATTAATAAATAATCAGTTGCTTCACCACCGACATTTAAAGTTGAACCTGGCGCGTAAGGAAGACCACCCTCTAAACCTGCTTGCCAGATCGAACTGTCGTCGGTGTGACTGTTCGGCATACGTTCATAGGGTGAATAAGCAAAGTGCGGGTCAGCGGTGAAAAAAGGAAATACTGCGCCGGCGGTCATTGTGTCATCACGGTAATTTGTTTCTACGTATGACAGGTTTAACAGCGCCCCAAATTCACCAGCGGATGTGTCCCAACGACTACTGAATAACGCGCTGATGTTTGGATCAATGTCATCAGGCTGATCGGAGTAAATGCCACGCGCGGCCAAAACGATCTTGGTATCGGAAAAATCAAACGGACGGTGAGTTTTGATATCAATAGAACCGGCGATACCGCGCTCAACCTGCGAGGCGGAACGTGTTTTATATACCATCACGTTCGACAACAAGCTCGCGGGAATATCTTGCAAAGCAACGGCACGGCCAGCGCCAGTAAAGATGTCGCGACCGTTAACTGTGGTGTGCACGTCAGTCAAGCCACGAACAGAAACGGTGCTGACTTCACCTGAGCCACGTCCCGTAACCTGCACACCTGTCACGCGCTGCAAAGATTCTACGACATTGTTGTCGGGGAATTTGCCGATATCTTCGGCTACGATTGAATCAACAATTTGGGTGCTGTTACGTTTGATATCTAAGGCCTTGGTCAAACTTCCACGGATACCCTGAACAACAATTTCTTCAATAGGTTCATCTGTTCCTTGCGCGATGGCCGATTGTGCCAAAACCGCTGCAAGTATTGCACTGGACAAGATTTTTTTTGAGTACATGATGTGACTCCAACATTTTTTATAAATATTTGTTTGACCATTCAACCATCATAAAAAGGTGATGTGATTGAGTTAGTCAAGCTGCTTGAAAGCCGGGGAACCAGAGGGAGCCGAAGCCCCCTCCCTCAGTTACGGCGCAACAGAAGCAGCCCCTTCTTGATAAAGCGTGCCAATCGATTCGGGTGTAATCGTACTGCTGAAAATTTTCAGCTCGTCGATAGCACCGTTGTAAGGCGTATCCCAATAATTCACACCCAATGCAAACTCGTTGGTTTCGCCGGCTACTGTGAATACACGGGGAAAACCGCCCGCTTCCAACTCGAGTTTGCCATTGACGTAAATTCTGAGTGTGTCTCCGTTGTCACCATCAACGGTAAACACAACATGACTCCAGGTATCTGCAGGAATGCGATAACCGAGTTCACCGTTGTCAAAGAACGTACCACGGGTGGCCCACACGCGCGTTCTGTTGGTGCCGTTCATTGAGGGCACTACGCTGAGCCAGGATGAGTTGGAAGCACCACCAAAAAACGCTGTGGTGTAGTTAGTGAAAGCTGTAGGTTTTAACCACAAGGAAACAGAGTAGTTATTGCTGCTGATCAGATTGTCCGGCAGTCGAACACCGGAAGTCCCATCCAAACTCAACGCTGAACCCTTCACACCTTCAACATAGTTCACGCTTCCGTTAGGGGCAGTAATAAGATTGCCAGTGATTTCGCCCGCACTATAGAGCCCTTTGAGTTCCAGAAGATCATTTTCAAAGCTGTATTCTGCCGGTGCCAGTGACACCACGGTTACCTCGAACTCTTTCGTGTCGATAAAGCCCTGATAATTGATGGTAGCAGTCAAGGTCACCACTTGGTCACCTTCGAGCGCGGTGGGTTGTGTAACCACGGCCACACCGTTCACAGGTTTCAGGAAAGCTTCGTTATCTGATGTCCAGCTGATACCCGATACAAATGGTCCGACGCGTGGTAATTCAAAATTACTGCGTACAGCTGACAGGTCACCTAGTTCCAGTGCATCTCTCACAAAACCCGCGAACTGAGACGGTTCAGTTAAGTTGTTCATCGCTGCGCCGTTAATGTCGAGGCTGTTTAATGCGTAGTCATACACAATGAACTCGTCGATTTGCCCATCAAAGGGAACATCCCAACCATAATTAACGCCGAGTGCAAAATGGCCGCCAGTAGCATTGAAAAGATCAGGGCGTGGCATCGACCCACTCATTGCGCCATTGATATAGAGCGTCATGATCCCTTCGGAATAAGTAATAGTCACATGTTGCCAGGTATTGGTAGGTATCGCTGTTGGAAGTACAATCTGGTTCCAATTTTCGATCGTAGTGCCAGTTTCGATGTATTTACTCCAAACTAACCCGGTCGATGTGAAATGCGCGGCACGATCAGGAATGAAGCTAATCCATTGGTCAGGCAAGGTAGTTGAGGCAAAAAAAGCGGGAGTATAGGCATTCAGCTTATCCGCTTTCATCCAAAAAGAAACTGTGTACTCGCTGGAGTCAATGATGTTATCCGGTAGCCTAACGCCATTGTTACCAACGAAGTCAATTGCTTGGCCGGCGTAGCCCGTGATATAGCCGGGAGTGGATGCACCAACATTTAATAAGTTATTGTCAGTAGCATTAGCATCCGCAAAATTGCCCAACTTGTCAGTCAATGCGCCTTCAAAAGTGTAGTGCGCAACCGCATTTTTAAACGCAGGGCGTGCGCGCAAGGTAATGGTGAAATTTTTGGTAGAGCTTTCCCCGTCTAACTCAATGTGGGCAGTCAGGCTGACGGTTTGATCACCACGGTCAGGCGTTGGAATAAATACACTTCTGTCGTTACCGATGTAGTATTCATTGCTGCTTTCCCAGCTAATGCTTGCACCATCTTTACCTACGATGGGAAAAAAATAACCTTCGTCTGCGATGGTGAATTCGGATTTCACATCCAATGCCGCGTAAACTGAAGCCACTGCCTCGCTGGTTGCGGAGAGTGGATCTACGTAGCTGCCCCAGATGGTTTCACCACCCGCTGACATAGCAGAGAAAACGGGTACCAATTTTTGTTGGTTATCGTCCCACTGCCATTTAACGACACCGTAGTAAGTTCCGGATGTCAGTTCTAATTTAATGGCATCGCCGCCTTGCGGAGCCCAGTTGCCAGTTTCGGCGCCGGTCACACTGCGGTCGGACTGCAACGCGATGTAGGTCGATTTAATTGCAGATGTATTAACGGCTGTTCCCTGGTTGATAAATTTGTAATAGCCAGGAATCTCCGCTACATCGACAATATTTTGACCTTCAAGCGGTACATAACGCTGTGGTGAAGCAACTAACCAGCCGGCTTTGTTCACAAACATTTCGTGAGTACGAACCGCGTGCGCTTCGGCATTGTTTGGATAATCGGTTGAGGAGGCGGGGAAGCGTGTATGCGTAACGAGAAGGTGGCGTCCAGTTGCGGCGTCATAATATGCAGAGTTGTGACCAGGTGATTGATAGCCCCAGGGCTCGCCAACTTCGCCCACCTCAGAGGTAAATTCGAAACCTCCCATGAGCTTCCCGCCAATTTCCAAACCGGTAGCATTGGCAATGTCATTGCCGGCTGGATCGAGGTAAGGACCGTCAGGTGTTTTAGAGCGAGCAATGCGAATGTTGTACCCGCCGTTTGCCGCAAATCCTGCTACTGAATAGAACAAGTAGTAATAATCCGCAACGGGGCTATAAATAACAAAAGCACCTTCAATTGCGCGGAAATCACCACCCACCAAGCGCTTGCCATAACCCTGGCCCGCTTCTGGCTTACCGGTGGTTTCATCCATAGCTAAAACAAAAATACCGCCGGAATAAGAACCATAAACCATCCACAGCTTGCCGTCTTTGTCGTAGAAGGCGGCGGGGTCGATTACGTTAGGATCAACGGCACCGTTATAGGTTGTTTGACCGTTATCAAGTGGATAGGCCGCAAATTCTCCAGCATTTCTGTAATCACTGCGTAGAAATACACCCTTGTTTACATAAGGACCCATTGCAGAATCAGCCTCTGCCAGTCCCAGGTAAGAGCGTCTATGGCAAGCCTCGCTGCCTTCAATCAATTGGGCGCAGTGGTTATAGTAGAACCAATATTTGCCATTGGGTGCTTGAATAACATCGGCAGCCCAGTTGCCAGTGAAGCCGTCGGTCCACTCGATACCTTCGGCAATTTCAGTCGTATAAGCGTTGCCAAATAAAGGACTCTCATCCACCTGATGGTTTTCAGGCAATACCGAAATATAGGTCCAATTAATGAGATCTGTTGACTCAGCCGCAGCCAAATGGGAGCCAAAAATATAATAGGTATCACCAGCCTTCACGATAGATGGATCATGGACACCAATATCCTGCCAATCAATTGAGCCTTCGGCATTTAACGGCACAGAACTTGAAATGGTTGGTTTGTAATAGGTAGGTTCTTCTGAAGCTGGAACTGTAGGTTTGGTGGATTCTCCACCGCCGCCACCGCAGCCGCCCAAAACCAGTAAGCCGCTCATCACAAGCGCTAAGTTTGTCAATCTCATGGGTGTAACCTCTTATGTTGTTATTGCTTATAGTCTTTTAGCTTATGGGAATCGGACATAACCGTATGTCGACAGCCGGAGATACGGAAAAGCCATGTTCCTGGGTACCGCAAATTTGTAGACAAATTTGAAAAATGGTTATATGTCATACAATAATACTAACTATGCATGTTGTCACACAATTTGGCGTGAGTAAAGCTTGTTAAAGGATGCTTCTGTGGTGTTGCATAATTAATTTATAAGATAATAATGGTCGATTGGTGCAAGCTAATATGGTGGGGTTCGCTAACAAAAACGGGTGAGGTTGGTGAGGTGTGAGGGGCGGGTGCTCAGGTTGGCTCCAGGAAGCTTGGGCTAAGGCAGCAACCTCACAAGCGTAGTGACCTTACTAAGAAGGTCATCGAAAAACGTTAATTCTAATGAGTAAGTATCGTAACCGGAGAGCTAATAATGAAAAAATACCTTTATATGTTGTACATCATTTTCCTCGTAAGCCTTACCTCGAGTTGCAGTACTACTCCCGTTAACTCCGGCCTTCCTCAACAATTTGACTATCACGCCAGCCACAGAGAAACCGGTGTAGCGCCACAATCCATCAATGAGATAGATGCTCTTCTCCAGTCCTTCGTGAACGATAAAAAAGCCAGCAGTGTCGTGGCCTTCGCGGCGAAAGACGGCAAGGTAATCTATTACGACGCCTTTGGCTGGAAAGATATAGAAAATCAAACCCCCGCCTCTGTTGATGATTACTATGTTCTCTTTTCACAAACGAAGGCGATTGTCACGGTTGCGTTTATGACGCTGGTTGAGCAAGGCCTGGTGGCAATAGATGATCCGGTGGCGAAATATTTTCCGGAGATTCCAGACGAGGTGGTGACCAAAATTAATGAAGACGGATCTTACGAAACTCGTCCCGTTAAAACACCCATGACCTTTGCTCACCTGATGTCGCATTCATCCGGTCTGGGCGCCGGATTGGCTGGAGATATTCGCCGCGCCGAGTTGAAGCGGGATGATCGTCCTTCCGGTTTTTTTGGTGGGGCCATACCGGATGTTATTCCGCACGGACAACACACGGGCGGCGGTAACCCCAGTGCAAAATATCTGGAAGAAGAGATGCTGGCCCTGGTGAAATATCCGCTGGGTTTTGATCCAGGCAGTGAATGGAATTATCACGTGAGTACAAATATGCTCGGCTATATGATTGAGAGAATATCCGGGCAGCCGTTACGCCAATACGTTAAAGAGAAGGTTCTCCTGCCGCTCGGTATGAATGATACCGACTGGTATTATGAGCCGAGTGCACTCAGTCGTTTTGTCAAGGCGTATAGCGCTGTTGAGGGAGAATTGAAGCCGGCATCCAATATGTACAGCGAGGGGGCTGTCAGTACGCAACAGACTTATGCGGAAGGTGCTATCGGTTTAAATGGCCCCATTACCGATTACGCAAAGTTCTGTCAGATGATGCTCAATAAAGGCACTTTCAATGGGGCTCGCATTCTCAAACCGGAAACCGTTGATGTAATGACAACCATCAATCGCTTGCCGGAAAAAAATACGGGTGGTAATGGATTTCAATTTGGTTTGGGATTTGAACTATATAACGATAAGAAAAAGCCTCTGCCTGAAGTTTCCAGCTCTGCTTACGCCTGGGGTGGCCTGTTCGGTACGGATTACATTATCGATCCGGAGAATGATTTGATCGTTTTGTTTTATCTGAATATGTATAAACGCGATGCGCTTTATCCGGTGTTTTTGGGCAAAGTGTATCAAGCAATAGACAAGGTGAACCCTTAAAAGCGACATCGTTACAAGAAGCTGTTCCTGAAAGATCCAATCTATTTCTCGACAGATCCTGCGAAGTTTTGTGATACATCGCCTGCGGTATTTGCAGGCGATGTTTTAACTATGGTTATTGAGTTCGTGTCATTTGAAATTGCTGATTTGTTGCGTTGCTGATACAGCTCCATTGATTCATGTTGGCACCATCGTTTTGCGACACGCCCGACACGTCAAGACATTTATTACTGTGTCGCGCGATGATTCGCCATTTACCACTGCCGGCGCCTTGGAAACGAAATTGCTGACCTTCGCCGCCCCAGTATTCCCACAGCATAATGTTGGCACCGTCGGCGGTAGAAATGCCATCGACATCCAGTGCTTTGGTTGGTGCGACCACGGGAGAGATTCGATAGTAGCCATTGCCAACATTAGTGACTTGCCATTTTTGGCAATCGTTATTTAGCCATGACCACTGTTGTACATTGCTGCCATCACTTGATGCGCAATTAGCGACGTCCAACGCTTTGTTGCTATGAACTGGCGTTATACGATAGGTGCCGTTTGCTATGGGCGCGCTATTGTCATTGGGTTGGCCAATCGGGTTGAGCGTGAAATTACGTGTGAATGTCGGCCAGCCGTTGGACATATTGATTTGCAGTAAATCCAAACGGCCTGGCCAGCCAGTGGCTGTTGTGCCGTCGTAGTAATGAATAGAGGCAAGGTGTTGGCCGTTGTTATTCAGATAACCGAAATGGCCTGGTCCAATGTAATTCCCGCTGGTGGATAACACCGAGCTACCGCCGTAGTCCCACAGGCTGCGCCCGTTTTTATCAAGGTAAGGACCGGTGGGGCTGGATGAGCGACCCACGACAATGTAATACGTACTTTGATTCCCGGCACAACATTCGCCGAGGTTGACGAACATGTAGTAGTAGCCATTGATGTACTGCACCTGTGCGGCTTCAAATTCATTCCACCGACCATTGTTGCCCACTACGCCGTAGCGGTTGTTATTCAAACGTAAACCGGTAGAGGGATTAATTTGCACCATATAAAGACCAGCATAGTGCGAACCATACACCATCCAGACGTTATTGTTCGCATCGCGGAATACACCTGCATCGATTGCATTAACCGGTTCATTCGCCGAGGAGCGCGGTTCATCGACAGTAGAAACGATCATGCCGAGATCACGCCAGTTAGGATTGTTGAGCGAATCCGTTACCATAACGCCAATCGCAGAACGCATGCCCGAGGTTGCACTGAAGGCGGAATAATACAAATAAAAGCGGCCGTTCATTTGAATGAGATCCGGGGCCCAGAAATTGCCATCAAAGCCCGGCACTTTGCTATTGATCCAGTTAGGATAGGTATTGCGTGGAACCGGCGAGGGACCACGTTGCCAATTGATTAAATCGTAAGAATACAGCGCGTTGATGGGAAAAACGTCTGCCCCGCCGCCGGTGCCAAACGTCCAGAAACGATCACCATCACGCACAATCGTTGAAGGATCGTGAATATCCGTGGTGCCGCGAAGCTGGATAGCGCTGACGTAGTGCGAAAAAAATATCATTGCGCATAACATGGAAAAATATCTGAGTATTTTATTAGACATAGTTTGATACCTGGTTAATACCTGAGGAAAGTTCGTATAACGGTTGAGCCACCGGTGTTCCTGTGGCAAACCATCACCGCCGAGGGAGATTGTGTCCATACGTTGGTTCTCCATTGTTTTTATTATTGAATTCTTGTCAGCTGGAATTGCTGGTTTATTCCGCCACTGATACAGCTCTAGACTGGGCGTTATTGTTGTGAGCGCCAGATCTCTCGCCATTGATAATATAATATAACTTTAAGATGAATTGTGCGGCTGTGACGGGATAAGCGGCGCTAAAGTAGGATTTTGGCGCCTGAATTAGAAAATATTTTGGAATGAAAACTGGGAAAGTAAATAACAAAAACGGGAGCGCCTTGCGGTCGCTCCCTGGTTCGCTCTGGGGAAGAGGTTAGAAGTTCACGCGGGCTCCCAGCGCAAAGGTTCTGCTGAACAGTGAGGTTCCGGCGTTGAAGACTTCTGCATCTTCGTAATAATTCTGGAACAGCTCGTTCGTCAGATTAGTTGCATCAAACGTTACGGTGAGGTAGTCAGTCACGTCGTAACTCAGCTGCGCATCCAGACTTTTTTCGGCTTTACGCCAAAGATTAATCGGGTTAGCGAAAACGCGCGCGCTGGATTCGGAGCGGAAGTCGTCGCGCCACACATAGGACAAGCGCGCGTCAAAACGATCTTTGTCATACGCCAGCACAATGCTATAAGACGAGTCGGAAATTCCAAACATCGGTGATGTGTAGGTGTCATAAATTTCACCTTGTGCATCGACGAGTGGAATGTCCTGGGTTGAGTCGAGCTTGGTGTAGCTTGCCTGCACACCCAAACCATCTAGCAGCGACGGTAAATTATCAGGGAAATAAATCAGGCCTACCTCTACGCCATCAAGTTCTCCATTGGATGCATTCTCGGGACGGTTCAGCCGGTAATTATCGCCATCCACCGTCATAACACTCGCCAGGTCAACCACCAGCCCATCAATGTCGCGTTGGAACCAGGTGGCATACATGGAGCTGGAGTCAGCAAAATACCATTCCAATGAAACATCTATATTTTTGGATTCAGTAGGTTCCAGATTTATGTTGCCACTGGATGCTGTCCCCATAACACCGAACGGATCGGCGATTAATGTTGTTAAAGGATTGAGTTGAATGAACGCGGGTTGACGCAAGGTTTCGCCGTAGCTGAAACGCGCTAACAAGTCTTCCGTTAAATGATAACGGACCATCAAACTCGGCAGAACTTTTGAATGGCTGCTGGAATCACTCACAACCGTGCCCAGATTCGCATCTCCGAAATTAACATCAGTTTCAATGCTCACGTAACGTGCGCCGATTTGCCCGTCTACTACATGCCCGGCAATCTCGGTTTCAAAGTCAGCTTGTAGGTACAGCGCGGCGTTGACTTCGTTGACGTCGAAGGTCTGCACCAGTGAAAGCTCGTCGCTCTGCGAGAGGTCATACATTGCGCGGATC
>CAMPIG010000113.1 GCA_946886255.1 uncultured Cellvibrio sp.
GGAAAAGCGCGGGTAATACACGCGCATGCTCGCAATGGCCGGTGTGTGCCGTCCGTCACCGCGCATCGCAATTTTTAATTTCAGGTAGCGACCGCGAATTTGTCGCACAGCGCCTTGCTCGCGTTGCAACTGAATTTCAAACAACCCTTCGTGGTGTGGGTCCGGATCGAAGCGTCCACGATAAAAAGGTATTTCAGATTGCAGCGGCAACCAGAGTGGTCGAGGTTGCTCTTGCCAATCGCTACCTTCTTCAGCGAAATCGTCAAACACTTTTACTGCAATACCCAGTTCGCATCCCGGTGGGATACAAGCCTCCATATAAATCCGATGCCAAACCGTATCGTAATTTCCAGAATCGAGAGTTTGGCTTAAGGTAGCGCTGCCATCGGCTTTGAAACGTGCTTGCGCCAATGGATACAACCGCTTTGGTCCCTGCTCCGACAAGTAGCGCACTATCCCGCGCTGCCCGGTGACAAAACGCACGCTCTGTTGGCTATGTTGCGGATAACGACGCGGTTCAAGCGTGAAATTACCTTCCTCATGTAGCAGCATGACCGGTAAATCCAACGGCGGATCAAGCGTGTTTTCTTGCGGCACCATTAACACAATTTTGTGCGGTGCTAACACGGCAATGTCAGTAAAAAAAGGCGAGTCGGGTAAATGCCAGGTGGAAAGTTCCGCGCCGGGATCATCGTCGAGGCTGCGCGCTATCAATAATTGTTTTTCGGTGATCTGATTCATCAGCAACAAATACAGATGCTGATCATCTGCACTCACACCAATAATCCTCAAATCATCAGGCAAATTTTGTTGCCACTGGAGTTGTAACGGGTGCGGGTTTTCCTGTAAGGGTTCAAAGCGATCAACGCGTTTTTGGTAGGCTTGCGGCAAAGGCTCCCCACTGCATAAACCCAACCCATTATTGCCGATAACCCATATCCGATTGAGGTAATCCACCCATACGCGTTGCGCGTCAAGATCCATATCGAGGCGCAATTGCCAACGCCGCGCCAGGTGCACAAGTATTAATCCCCGGTTTGCGTCACCACGATAAATCAGGGCAACACGGCCATCGCCCCCCAGATGTACGTCAATAAAGCGGGTATCGGCCGGTGCATCAACCGAATCAAGACTGATAGCCGCTGCGGTGTCCCCGGTTGTGGATTGGCTGCTGGCCAGCACCGGTCCAGCCGTTGCGGTTGTATCGCCCGTATCGAATTTTTGTTTGTGTTGCCAATTAAGTGCGTACCACAGTTGTTGGCGGTCTTCACTTATAAAACCTAATTGACCGAACGCATCTTCAACTAACGGCTGCGCTTCCTGCCACTGCAAAAATGCACCGGCACGATTGATAACCGAAACGCGGGGCACCTGTTGAACAGCAAGCCGAAACAAGGCCACGGACTCATCCCACACACAATTGTCAAAGCCGCCGGTGCGAAAATCACCGGCGCTGCTGAGTAATTGAAATTGTGTTCCGTAACTATCCATCGCACTCTCTCTTTAACTATTTCTCGCGGGCAGAACATCACATGTTGTTAACACAACTCGGGAATAATCGGTACGGCAATCGCATCGTCATCATCACCACCATCGACGTTATTCATGATCGCCGGCGGTGACGGCGGATCTTCACCTTCGTGCGTCTCTACCACCATAACTTCCGGCAATTGATATTTCTGCAATGCCAGTTTGTCCGTTTCAACCCATTCGCCGCTGTCAACCTGATAAAACAGGCGCACATGGTTAACCGCCAACACGCCTTTAACACGCGCAGCAACCGTTATTAATTCATTGATTTCCAGCGCGCGTCCCATCGGCCAGCCTTGCGCTAAATGGCCGCCAGGAGCCAAGGCCCACAGATACAACAACACGGCCTGATTCACCGTGTTCAAGGTTTCCGTTAACACAGCGGGATCAATGACTTCGACGCTTAACGAAATCGCGACGGGAATAAATTCCGGGCTGAGCACATATAATTCCGTGCCGAGTAATTTGCGTTCATCCATGTAGGTATACACATCACGCAACAAACCTGCCGTTGGTTTCGGTGCGGCAGCAAACGCGGGCATGGCCGGAGGCATCACAAATAAACTGACAACACCGGGGACATTTAAACGAACACTTGCCAGACTATTGCCCGGTAACAAACCGGCAATCATTTCTGCCCGGCCGACCGGTGCAATGGGATTGTCGCGCGCCAGTTGAATAAAATCGTTCTGTGTTACGGCGCGGTTGCGGTGATTCAAATGTGCGGGAATGCGCTGCTCTGCGTCGGTAATGGTTTCAGCATCCAGGCCGTAAGCCGTGCGCCATTCATGGCGCAGCAAAAATGCCGTACTCGCCGGGGTAATCAATTGCTTGATATTGTCTGCGGGTAAATTGCCTTGCTTGCCGCCGCCATAACGATAATACGCCGCGCGAATCCTTGCGTTCGGTGCTGGTCGACTGCCGCGAATACCATCGCCGAATTGTACAGTCCCGGTTGCGCCATCAAAGCGATACACACGATCATCCGGCCGGCTCGCGGCAAAATGGGGTACGGGTTGCCAGGGCACATAGGTGCCGTGCTCACTGACTTCGATTTCCACACTGGATGCATCCACATCGAAGCGATTCAGCAGAGCAACTTGCCCTACCCGACCATCGCCGATACCAATGACCTGGTCGCGCACAATACCCTGGGCAATCACATCCACCGCATTGATACCGAGATAACCCAGCTTGAGATCCGTCTCACCCGGTGCACTTAAACTTAACCAGCACACAACCTGCTCCGGTGGAATATCGGCGGGCTGTTCCGGTGGCGTATTGCCGAAACCGGCGTATTGGGGATCATTGGCAAATTGTGATTTCAACCCCCCGACACTTTTGGGCAAACGCAAACGCACCACACCGGTTTGTCGTCCACCTTTTGATGTATCGTGAATCACTTCCAGCGGGAGATACATCGCTTTGCGATCAGTCGCATTTTTTTGCCAGATGATATGCCACTGCAATTTTCGCGGCGCGAGGGATTCAGCAATCTCTGCCGGTTGATCATCCAGCGGTGCAATACCCACATTGATAATTTGTCCCGCCAGGTTCTCACGCAAGGTGTCCAATGTGGCCGGTGCTGCCAGCTTTTTATCCGGCAAGTGCAGCAACAAATAAAAGCGTTTGTCCTGACTGTTTGCCAAATCGAGCACATCCTTACCGGCACTGAAACTGCGCGGGCGAAATGCTTTGGTCTTCACGCCGTAAATTTCCTGCAAGCTGTGGCGCGGTATACCCAAGGCATCCAGATCGCTGTCGGATACCGATTCTTTGGTCATCACCGCCAATGCCAGTGGTGTTGATTGCAACTCACCGAGCGTACTGAAGATAACGTCGCCAGCGGCGAGCGTACTTTCACTGCGCAGTAACGGCGGCAAAGCAGGCCCTTTAGGTTTGGTATCGATAGAGACAATACCCCGCGCAGGCTGGGCTGGTCGCATAGGCAAATGCAATAAGTTTAAAAAAGCTTGTCGTTGTCGCTCGGGAATCAGGTTCGCGCGATAAATCACGGATTCGGTCATCCATGCGAAGACATCGACCAAAGCCAACATGGGGTCGCCTTCGACAAGCGGCTGCATCTCTGGCAAGTGCGCTTGCAGGCGCTGCCTGGCTTCGGCAACCAGATCGTCAAAACTTCTGTTATCGAGTGATGTAATGGGTATTGGCATCGTCTTAACTCAATTGCAGTCCCAGTTCCAGATTGTCTTCCTCGGCGGTCATTCTGATTCGATAACGCACGCTCAAAATAACCTTGTTCAATTGCGCCGGTTCTGTGCTAACCGTTAACTCCAGAATATCAATGCGCGGTTCCCACCGTTGAATCGCCTTAAGTGCGATATCCGCCATTAAACGCCGTGTTGTTTCATTGTTGGGTTTATGGATAAATTGTTTTAACCCAGCACCGAATTCCGGGCGCATCAATCGCTCACCGGGCTGGGTCAACAAAATATTCCAGATCACTTCACGCACACTCTGATTCCCTACTGCCCAAGGCAAACGCTTGTTGTCAAAACCATTCAACGGAAAACTGATAACCGATGACATAATCGAGATCCTTACTTGCGACACAAACGCGGCAGTTGCAAAAATGCCCAGGGCAGCCAGAAAAAAATCAGGTTTAATAAATTCAGAATAATCATCAATAAAATCATGGCGCAGATGGTGATAATCGGAATACTGAAGCTGATACTGAAACCGAGGCAGGCATCCAGGCGATGCTTTTTGTTTTGTTTTTTAAATTCCATATCCGGCACCACACTATTGAGCGCTTCCGCCATGGACTTTGGTGTCAAAAAGGTTACGCCTTTGGCAAAGCCACGTTTAAGATCCTGAAATTCAGGCAGCTGGATAACTACCGGGCGCGCCGCTTCCGCATCCAGCGGGCTGGCTACACGAAAAGTTTGGCTGGGGCTGCCCCAGGCGATTTCCTCATTACCGCAGTCGTTGCGATAACGTACAAACGGCACCACAAAGTAGTAATCATCTTTACCTTGTGTATAGCGTGGCAGTGGCAGGGACTTTTCAATTAATTGTTCTGCTTGCTCTGCACGTAACACCAATTGTTCACGCAAATTGGAGGCCTGGTTTTCATGAATGTATAAATCTTTATTGGTACCGGGTAATACAGAAAGCGGAGGTGGAGGCAGAATTTGTTTCGCATGCAGGATGTCTTGTCGATCCAATTCCGCCAGCCACTTAAACACATCATCGCGATGTGTCTGGAGGTAATGCAACAGTGTTTCCACTGCCGGGCGGCCTACTGTTGATGCGTCGCCAGCCACACCGATATTCACCACAATGCCGTCGTAAAAATAAATCTGGGACAAGAGGTAGCGCAGGGCTTCGTTGTCTTCAATGGACGCATCAAATACTTGATAGCGTTGCATCAGCGTGCGTAGGAGTCCGGCAAACGCACGGGTCGGCACGCCGTTGTCTACGTGCAATCCGGTTTCCTGATACCACTGGAAATGCTGCGCGATTTCATCAACCACTTCTGACAATTGACCACTGCAATCGCACGCCGGTCTGTCATTCTCGCCGTCCCAACTGCCAAATGGCCATTCATGCTCTGCCAGTTGTCCGGTTGCAGACACCTGTGAAGTTCCCGAGGGTGATGTTGTGTTGTCTTCTACTTCGCTGGCCAAACTCGCTTCAACAGAACCACTCAACGGCAGATAACCAAACAGCAACGTATGGTTGCGACTATGTTGCTCTATTTGTTGAGCAACAAGTTGTGTATGTAGCGGATGGGTTTGTTCTCCACTGTAAGGCGGCGTTTTCGGTTTACTTTTTATAAAGCCGCGCCTAAGCAAACGCCGGTAGTGATCCGGTTCCTGTTCTTGATCAATGGCATTGGCCGGACGCCAGCCAATAGCGATTCCATCGCGCACTTGCCAGGTTTGGTAATTCTGCGGTGTGCCTTTGCGTACTACCAAACCGGCAGACACTATGCGCGCCGGGTCCAACGCGGGCTGGCCCTGACGGTCACAACTGACTTCACAAGACACCACATAAAATGTGCGATGAATCGGCAAACGCAGTACAACGCGATCCTTGCCAAAGCGATCGTCAGTCAACCAACGTTGCGCACTGCGCCCGGTCAGTTTTCCGGTGCTGGCTTCGCGCTGGAAACGATCAATGAATTGATCATCCAGATAGCGATGCAACATGGTGCCGTCATTACTGGCGGCGTAATAAGGCGCCGTTACATGAATGCCGTGATGCTTTACCATATGTTTCCTGCTCCCGGTGTATAACTGGTGCCAACCACGGAGGTGGCGATCAAGGTATCGCACTTCACCACGCCCGAAAATTGGCTCATCGCTGCGTCCACTTTTACCATTCCAGCACTGACATTCACTTGCGAAGCCTGCACGTCAACCGTTGATGCGCTGACAATACTGATGCCCGAGGTAGACAGGGTTACCGACTCACTGCCCTTCTCAATTTTGATTTCTCCACCGCTCGCTTCAGTAATAGTCAAGTGATAGCCGCTGCTGGTCTGGATATTGACTTTTGGTCCATCACTATCATCGAGAATCACGCGCGTGCCCTGCGGTGAAATCAAACTGTATTTATCTTCCACCGCTTGCGCATCGCCGGGATGACTGCTGCCACCGCTCCAGACCGCACCTAACACCACCGGCAATTCCGGACTTAAAAATGCCAGCACCACAATTTCATCAACTTTCGGCAAGCAACTTATTCCGTAGCCTTGGCCGGCGCTGCTGGTCATGCAGGCTGCCCACAATTGCATGCCGGTATTCAGTATCTCCACCTGCAAACGCCCGCGAGTTTCCGGATCACTGTTATCCAGTACCCGCCCGAGGTGTAACGCCTGTAATACACCGGCCTGATGATTCATAACCATTAATCAACCACGCCAGCCACCACGCTGCACTTTCAGGTGCGTGATGTAACCGCGCTGCGCATCAAAGCAATGCTGGCAATCCACCACTTGATATTTGCCTTGCAACCGTTGACTCACGCCCTGCAATTCCACTTCACGACCGACACGCATACCGGCAATACCGCTGCATAAAATATCGCCGTACAGAAAGCGTTTGGCTTTTTGGTGAAAGCGTCCTTTAGCCCAATCCTGCGCTTCCATTTGTGTGCGCGCGAAAGGTTGCGGAAAAATTTCCGTCTGCCCCCAGGATAGATCCTCCAACATGTCCACCGCCTTGGTGTCTCCCGCGCTGGGAAAATCGTCGTTCTCACTGTCAGAGTCCGCGTCGGTTCCCAGATCAAAACCTTTTACCTGCGCCCGCCTCGGCTGATGATTCAAATCGGCGGCAATCCGCAGGTGCTGAATATTGTTCTGCGCATGAAGCGGTTCCGGCCGCGTATCTGGCTCTTCTGCTTTTGCACGCAACTTGCCGTTATCGATACGCAGGCTTACATCGTAAGGTGCAAGTAAACGTGCAATAAAAGCCAGATTACTTTCATTCATCTGATGCCAGGTACTTTGCAACTGACTGACCTGAATATCGTTGTCCAAACCTAAATCACGCACCAGTGAGGTGATCACATCATCAAGGCTCATATCTTCAAAGACGCGGTTGTGCCGAATGCGCGCCAGGTGATGTAAAAGGTCTTCTGCCAATAACACTAATTGCGGCGCGCCCTCGCCGTACCGTTCTTCAATTGCGGTAATCTCGCCACTAAACAGGGGATCGGCGTCACTATCACCAGCCAGGATTTCCAGCCGGTTGCCGTGTTCAATAGTCTGAAAAGCGAAATCAGCATCACTATCCGCGCTGTTGCTGCGCCAATTAACAAAGCGCACCTCCGCGTTGGCCATACCACTCAGCGGCAAGTTGATGCGCATATCCAGCAGCGCTGAATTTAATTCAGAACGCAATTCGTTTTGCAGACGAATACGCGGACGCGCGTTAACGGTGGCAATATTTTCTTCAGTCAATTTTCAGCCGCTCCTCACGTTCCATGCTGAGCGCCAACGCTTCCATCACTTGTTGCTCAGCTTCATCTGATCCGGTAGCGGTTGCCGGTTGTGTTGCGTGATCCGCTGGCGATTCAATATGGGTGAGCAGCTCATTAATAATCAACGGCATGGCCTACCCCTCCAGTTCCGTGTGTGCGTCAAGGCGGAGCTTTACACTACCCTTGATGGTTTTTTCTGTTTTAAGCGAAAAAGCACCGGGAATATTTGTACCCAGCGCAGCAGAATTACCTACGCGAAAACCCAATCCCGCGTTGGCGGAGATACCAACACTTGCGCCGAGGCTGACACCGGGAATCGATAAGCCCGACTGGGCACTGAGACGTGGATTTTCCATTCCATTGAATAACGCGGTCTCGCGCCATTGTTGAGGCTTTTTATTTGCTGCGCGGGTGGCACTGGCCGCGCTGATATCTTCACCGCCTGGGGAGAACGTGGGTAAGTTGCGTGGATCACTTTCTACGCCCTTAATCGTGTCAAATTGATAGCGATCTTCCTTTAAGGTTAACGCCAGCGTTGCGCGCAAAGGGATACCCTCCGGCGAGAAAAAATCCAGGGTTTCGTTGTAACTGCTGACCATGCCGACGAATACAAAAGCGCCCCATTGGAAACGGCAGCGCTTTGGCGCACTGGGTCGTTCGGCTTTAGGATTTTGCGGCTGCATAAACACATCGGCGATGGCTTTAGTCAACAAACGCACGTCGGTGTTGGCTTCATGGTTAGCCTGGGCGGCGCGCGTTTGTGTTTCAGTTTTCGGCTTACCGTTGGCACTGTGTGCACCATTCACCGCGCCCGGCACACTGGTATCAAAAAGTAGCTGCACTGCCAGTGTCGATTCACTTTTATCAATGTACTGCGCTGCACTGGAGGTTTCACCACCGGCATTGTCCGCCTTGAGCGTATTCGACAAGGTCACGCGCAAACTCGTGGGATTAAACTGCACGATAATATGTTGCGTTTCATCGGTTTCCGGATTATCACCATTCATAGGAATCAATACGGCTTTGGTCAAGGGTGGGCTACTGCTCATCTTGTTGCCCCTCCATTTGCAGTGACAAACCTTCATGAACCAAATGCAATTCTTCAATGGCAACCTGACTGCTGGTGGCTGATAAATCCGGGCCTTTAAATTTGGTCGCCATGGCGCGCTCCAATTTCCAGCTCAGTATCGGTTTTATCTCCTGATTGAAGCGGTTGTTGTCATACACCTCAATGATGCCGGTCATGCGGTAGGCGTAATTTGCCTGGCGGGTCGTGACATCAAACCAGGCATATAAATCGCGAATTTTGGTTACTCCCCGTTTCAGTACAATCGCCGGAAAGGTGGTGTTGCCAGCCAGTTGAATTTCACCCCAATTACGCCCGCCTTCTTTCATCGTCTTGGGTGTCATGGTGGATTCAAAACCGGATACCTCACTGAACGCACCCTGGCAAATGGGTGAATTTTTATCGCCATCAATAGCATAAAGACTGACAACAAAACGAAACGGGACGAACTCAGCCACGGCTTATCTCCAGTCGGTCCTGTTGCAACCGCAAACGAATCGTATCGATGGGAAATGCCGGTGCAATTTCAATGGTGAAGATCAAGGTAGACGGATCGTTTTCACTCAACAGCCGCTGGATGCTGAATGCCTGCTCCGCCGTTTTGCCGCGCAATGCGCCCAGTTGATGCAAACGATTAAAAAAGTCCTGCAAAACAATTAAGGGTTTAGGGTCGGCCGGATCCACATTGAACAACAGTTGGTGCCCCATGTGTTCCAGCTCGCGGTAGAGCCAACCAAGAAAACGGGAAATCTCGCCGCTGCGGGCGTGATCGGTTTGATCGCCGAAGACACCGCCGGAAAGACGCTCATCATCCAGTTCCGTTTTTTGCAAGCGTGACCGCAACACGCCGATAGATTTTTCATTGCGCAACACTTCAATGTGCTGTTGTGACAAGCGCGGAAAAGGTTCGTAATTGCCGGCCAAAGGTGTGCCGGCCACAGAGCGCCAGGCCCCTTTACTGGCCACAGTTTCTGCCATCTTGCCCGCCAGCAATCCCGATGCAGTCATCAATCGATAGCGGTGATCGCGCACATAGGGATAAATAATCTGTACCCGGTGCAATGATTCGGCATACTGGCTTTGCTGTAATTTGTTTATGTCAGCTAATGCACTGCGCGATTCCTGAGGTAATTCGCCGAGTAATTCGGGATCCAGCGGTAGGCTGATCAACAAACGCAGATCTGGCCGGAAGCGGGAAATCGCAGCGAGCATGCGCCGCATCAGTTCACCGAACATTCGCGGTGCAGGTGCCTGCTGCATTTCTTCGCTGTTACGTCGTTCGCGCACACCGTCTTCGAGATTCGTGCTGCAGGGCAAAAACTGCGGCACCGGATTGGCAATACGCAGGTGCGGTACACCTTCAATATGTGCAGGGATTTGCAAACGCTCGAGATCCGGCATAACCATCAAGCCAACCCGTGGCAAGCCCAGCGCGCGAATAAATGCATTATCTGCGCGAAGATCCATCGTAGTATTCTGTTCATCAGGCACAAAGGCTTGCTGCGCAAGCGCCTGATCAACATTGATAATCCACAATTTTTTAAATATGTGGCTGCCGCTGTAACGAAAAAAATCTTCCACGGCGGCCGGCAACCATAATTGGCTTCCAGCAAGACGGCTGCGATATAGCGTTGCCGGGCTTTCTTGTGCGGCCGATTTTTCTTGCGAAAACAGTTGAAGGAATTCCCCTAGTGAATAAATCGGAATCGGCAGGTTGTATAACGGGTCTGACTTATCACTATTTTTTTTCAGGGCATCCAATTGCTCGGCATAGCCCATTGCAGCCATTTCCCTGGTCATGGAGTGATGGTTGAAGAGAACATCTTTACTCGCCGCGCCGGGGCAGTGGCCGATCATTACTACCTCAAAGGCAGCTTGACGGTCAACCACCGGTTCCGGATCGAGGTATATGCGCTTGCCATCAAAATTCATTGCACCCATTCCCTGCCCGTCTGCGCGACAATGCCGCGCATGGTTTATGTTTATTGAATAACGCTAATCCCAAAAGAATTCATCAGGACTCTTCAATCATTTCAACTGACAGCACCAGTTCTTCCATGGCGACATCGCCACCGCCCTTGGCGGTCAAGGTAGGTCCAGTCCATTTGATCGGGGTAACGCCGTGCAGTGTCCAGGTCACCACCGTTTGCTGACGGTTTTCGCTGAGCAATTTAATGGTGATGCCATCGCGCTTGGCAGTGATCTCGCCGTCCCGTGCCTGGTTTAACCATTCCCAGATATTTTCCGCACCAATCACGCCGCGCTTGAGTGTCACATCGCCACTTTTGTGAATACCTAATATCTTGCTGACGTAATTAACCTTGGCATTGCCCGCGCGGTATTCCGCTACAGTGACTTCCGCATTTAATCCTGAGACTTCGGAGAAACCGCCGATGACTTCTTCTTCGCCACCGAAGCCGGTATTCACCAGAAAATTAAACGCTGAATAGGGTGTTTCTCGTGAAATAGGCATAATTCAATTCCTTTCTAGGGCTGAAGAAATTAAGCATCAGCCGTTTTCTGGCCGACCCGGAAAACGACAAATTCAGCGGGACGCAAGGGCGCCACACCCACTTCACAAATCAGCCTGCCGTTATCAATATCGTTCTGCGTCATGGTGCTGCGATCACAACGCACAAAATACGCGGACGCTGGTTTACTGCCGAGCAGGCGGCCGTTTTTCCATTCATTGAATAAAAAGCTTTCCACCGTGGTAACCACATTGGCCCAGAGTTTTTCACCATTGGGTTCAAACACGGCCCACTGCGTGCCTTTATCAATGGAGCGTTCGAGATAAAGAAAGTAACGCCGCACATTCACGTACTTCCA
>CAMPIG010000114.1 GCA_946886255.1 uncultured Cellvibrio sp.
ATTCTGGCGCGTCGGCAGCCAGTACACTGCCAGCGCCAGATTGCGCGCGGCCCGCTTCAGAGGCATTGTGATCGTCGTAACGCAAGCCGAAGTTCAAGGTGTGGATAAAGCGCTCATCAAATATGTATTCACCATCAAGCGTGAAGGTGGTTGCATCACCGTCGCGGCTGGCGGCGTTATCATAGAAGTTACCAATTCGCCATTGATTCGGATCGGTCAGATCACTTTCATCAATGTCAGTGGTCAACGGATTATCGACAAATCCAAAGGCGGGCACCCCACCGCCGTTATTAAAATCGACATCAACCTGATAAAAATTGGGCGCTTTATCTAACCGCATCGCCATGAAGGTTTCATCGTATTCGCTGGTTTGGTAAACCACTTCTGCGGCAAGCGTGAAATTGTCAGTGAGATCCCAGTCGCCACCCAGTGCGTAAACGTAGCTATCGGTCTTGCCAGTAATGAAGTCGCCGCTGGTGAAACCGACGGTGTCGCGTACGGATCTTTCTTTAATGACATTCGTGCCGGGGTGAAGTACAACGCTGTCGATCAACTCGTCATCTAATGCCCACCAGGCATCAGCAAATGTGAACAGCTGGTTGTTGTAGATGTCGTTGCGGTAACCGTTGTAAAACACTTCAAAAATGTATTCGGAAGAATCATTGGGCGCGTACTGGAATGAAAGATTCGCTGCAGGACGCTCCAGGATTCCGCTGTAATCATTTTGAAAAATTGCATCGCGCGACAATACGTATTCCACCGGCTCGCCGTTGAAATTCAACGTTGAACCGGCAGCGTAGGGTAAGCCCGCATCCTGGCCTGCTTGCCAAATTGGTTGCTCAGAGACGCGCGAATCGAATTCAAAAATCCGCCCGTAAGGGTCCCAACCGGCTGGTGCATCAGCACTGACATAAGGCAACGCAGCACCAGCTGTTACGGTTTGATCCCGGTAATTGGTTTCGGCGTAGGAGAGGTTTACCAGTGCACCGAATTCGCCCATCCCGCTTTCCCAGCGATTGCTAAACAGGGCGCTGATATTCGGATCAATTTCTTCAGATTGTTCCTGATAAATCCCACGGCCGGAAATTGCGACTTTGCTGCTGTCGAAGTCAAATGGGCGCTGGGTCTGGATATCGATCAGTCCGGCAATGCCACTTTCCACCTGGCTGGCAGAGCGAGTCTTGTATACCTCCGCCCGGCTGAGCAGGTTCGCGGGCACATCCTGCATGGAAACTTCACGACCCGAAGCGGTGAAGATGGTGCGGCCATTCAAGGTGGTGGCGATATCCTGCAAACCGCGAATAGCAACCGTTGAAACCTGGCCACCGCCGCGATTCGTTACCTGAACGCCGGATATGCGTTGTAGAGATTCCACCACGTTGTTATCCGGAAATTTACCGATGTCTTCCGCCACAAGGGAGTCGACAACCTGATAGGTGTTGCGTTTGACATCGGTTGCTTTGGTCAAGCTGGCCCGAATACCTGAAATGAATACCTCTTCGATGATGGAATCATCGTCCAGGTTTTGAGCTGATAATGGCTGACTGGCGATAGCAACAGCAACGGCGATACTACTGCTGAGCAACGAGCGCTTAAGCATGAACTGACTCCCTTACGGATTAAGTACGACTCCTGGTCTAACAAGCGTGGCATCACGCATTGAGGACTTGGGCGGTATGGTTTTAGGCGCCGCGGATATTATTGTAAGATAAAATTATAATCAACGAAGGATATGGGATCTATCGCACAAAACAGGCCACGGTGTTACTTGCTTTTGCTGGAAATGTGCCACTTTCGGGCTTTGTCATGGGATCTTAAAGGCGGTTTGGCCCCCGCGTCGGAATAAGTTTTGAGAAAGCTGCGAGGTAGAATGTTTGTGTTGACAAGGGTATAAATCGGATATAGGATTAATTATCTTATAATATGTTGTTAGGTTTAATTGATCGAATAAAGTTGCTGTACTGTAAGAAGAACCTTGATTAAGCCTCGTATCCATGTTTTATAAGATAAAAACAGCAGAAAAGCGCTAATAATAATTGCATATCCGCACGGTTGAGTTATTCAGGATGCGGAAAGCTCTGTCACAGGGGTTAATCTCATGTTCAATAGAAAACTACTCAGTTTATCAATCTCCATGGCTATCGGGTTATCCGCCTCCCAAGGTTTCGCGCAAGCGAACGCTATGGATGGAGCGGACACGATTGAAGAAATCGTCATCAGAGGTGTTCGCGGTAGCGTTAAGAGCTCCCTTGCTATCAAACAAAACGCCGAGCAAATTACGGATTCAATAGTTGCAGAAGATATCGGTAAGCTGCCTGATAACAGTGTGGCAGCAGCACTTCAACGGGTTACAGGTGTGCAAATCACCCGCCTAAATGGCGAGGCTTCCGGGGTGATGGTGCGGGGTCTGCCTAACCTGGTAACCACGATGAATGGGCGCAACATTTTTACAACCACAGGACGCGGCATTGCTTTGGCCGACATCCCTGCTGATTTACTACAGCGTGTAGACGTAAAAAAATCGTCAAGTGCACAAGATATTGAAGGTGGCATTGCCGGCGTGATTGATGTTCGTTTGCGCCGACCATTTGATTTTGATGATGGACTCACCGTCGCCGGAGGTTTACGCGGTGAGTACAGCGATAAGGCCGATGCAACAGATCCTATCGGCAGCATAACGGTCAATAACAATTGGAGCACCGGTGCTGGCGAGTTTGGCGCAATGCTCAGTGTGTCTTATCAGGACCGCCAGTTTATGGATCAGGTAAATTTCGTGACAGCACCTGATGCCGTCACGATTACAGATCCTCGTTCGGCGCCATTAAATATTCCGGGTCAACCCTCATTAATCCCGCCAGTCGCTGGTGCTTACTATCGCCATGGTGATCGTAACCGTACATCAACTAATCTGGCCTTACAGTGGAGTCCCAGTGACACTGCCCAATATTACGCCGAAGCTTTTTACGTCGGATATGAGCAGGATTCAGAATTAAATTTCTGGGTTCCTCTACCATCTTGGGGCGGGCATGTCGGTTATGTCGGAGAATACAAAGAGGGCACGAACGTTGCTCAAACTTTTATCCGCGATAATGCGCCTGGCACGATCACCAGTAACCAGGCATTTGGTAACAGTTCCGACACCTTGCAAGCCGCGATTGGTGGTGAGTGGACGTTTGAAAACTTCACGTTGAAATCCGATTTGGCCTACACCGAAAGTACGGCGGATAATCGTTCATTTATTCTTGATCTTGCATTTTTTGCGCCGCGTATTACCTATGATTTTTCCAAAGATGGGTCTGGAGCTTCCGATGTCATTATTCAGAATGCTGATGGCACACCCTACGATTTAAGTGATGCGTCCCAGTACGAATTATGGCAATTCTTTGATCAACACAGTCGTCAGGAAGGTGAGGATATTTCCTGGTCTACCGACTTAAATTACGAATTGGCTGATACTGGAATTACGTCTATTGACGCAGGGTTACGCTTGAGTCAGCGCACGGCATTCAACCAATCAGCGGATACGGGTGGACGTGGAAACATATCCGGGGCTCGCGTTCCATTGACAGATTTTCCCGGCATGGAAAGTATGACGCCGAGCGATTTGCTGGACAGTGTTGTCGATCTAAATACCCCGCAATGGCTTACGCCTGAGCGCGATTATATTTATAACAATCGCGTTGATATTCGTACTGCGATGGGGTACGGACCAGAAGAGCCGGAATATAAGCCGGAATTATTTTTCGATAATGACGAAGATAACTATGCCGCGTATGTGAAAGCAAATTACGCATTCGATGTTGGCTCCCTGCCGCTGGATGGCCAAATTGGCGCGCGCGTAGTGCAAATGGATTCCACGCTAAGAGGTACGCTGGCGACTTCAGCCGATGGCGTCACGAACTATGAACCGGTTGCTATCGACACCAGTGACACCGAAGTTCTGCCAAGCCTTAGCGCACGTTTAGCGTTGCGCGATGATTTGTTTCTGCGTGCGGCTGCGGGTATGACAGTAACTCGCCCGAACTTTGTAGATCTTAATCCCGCAACGGCTTATTTCCAGGCCACCGAAACTGGTTTTGCACAGGGCACAGGTGGTAATCCTTACCTGAAATCCGTAGAGTCCAAAAATTACGACCTGTCATTGGAGTGGTACTTCAGTGAAACAAACTCGTTGTCAGCGGCTATTTTCTACCGCGATATCGACGGATATATTCAGTCGTATGCGGCAGAAGAAGTTAAGGATGGTGTGGAGTATTTCATCACGCGACCACAAAATACCGGCGCCGGTAGCCTGGAAGGTGTGGAATTGGCATATACGCAATTCTTTGATAATTTGCCAGGACTGTGGTCCGGGTTAGGTGTGCAATTAAATGGGACTTTTATTGATGGTGAAACAGAGTCACCAGAAGGAGAAATGCAGCCGCTGACTAACGTCTCTGATGAGTCCTACAATGCCATCTTGCTGTATGAAATGGATAAAATTTCGGCGCGCTTGGCCTACAACTGGCGCAGTGGTTGGTACGAAAGTTTTAACGCTGCTGGTGCTCAACCGGGCGAATCTATTGTCAACAAAGATACGGACTCATTGGATCTTTCAATCAATTATGACATCAATGACAATGTGACCATGACGTTAGATGCAACCAACTTGCTGGATTCGACCTACCGCAATTATTTTGGTGGTGATTCATCAGCTGATGCGTCCTTGTACCCTCGCGATACTATCGTGCGGGATCGCACCGTGTCATTTGGGGTTCGTTTTCGTATGTGACCGGTGTTATTCATAAGTAATCTTGTATCGCTTCATTGAAATGATTGATGTGTGTAGACACATTTATGTGATACTTTTTGACCCGCACGGCCAACCAAGCTCAAGAGAGCTTGGTTGGTCATTTCTTTTTTAACCTCCGTTGGAGGTTTTTTCGTTTTCTGAAAGTTCCTTTTACTGAAGGTAGTTATGAAAAGACATATTGGTTTTTGCTTATGGGTCTTATTTGTGTTTTGGGGTATGCCCGGACATACCGCATCACAGGTGACGCCTTTTCCTCTGGCTGATGTGCGTCTGCTGGACGGCCCTTTCAAACACGCCGAACAAACCAATCTGCAATATTTGCTCGCCATGGAGCCTGATCGCCTGCTGGCGCCCTACCGGCGCGAAGCGGGTTTGCCATTAAAGACAGAGAGTTACGGCAACTGGGAGTCGTCCGGACTGGATGGTCACATCGGCGGGCACTACGTTACGGCGTTGGCGTTGATGTATGCGTCGACCGGCAATGAAACCGCGTTGAAGCGTTTGAATTACATGATTGATGAATTAAAAAAATGCCAGGATAAAAATGGTAATGGTTATCTTGGTGGAATTCCTGATGGTGACGATGCCTGGAAGGCATTGGCTAAAGGCCAGATCAAGGTCGACAATTTCTCGCTCAACGATAAATGGGTTCCCTGGTATAACCTCCATAAAACCTACGCGGGTTTGCGTGATGCGTATCTCTACGCGGGTAATGAAACGGCCAAGGCAATGCTGATCAAGCTGTCCGATTGGGCTTTGCAGTTAACGGAGTCGTTGAGCGATGAGCAAATGGAGTTAATGCTGCGTAGCGAATACGGCGGCATGAATGAAATATTTGTCGATGTTGCGGACATAACCGGTGATAAAAAATACCTCGCCTTGGCAAAACGTTTTTCCCATCGCCATTTGCTGAATCCTTTGTTGCAGCATGAGGATCAATTGAACGGCATGCATGCCAATACCCAGATACCCAAGGTTATCGGATTCAAGCGTATTGCTGATGCGACGAATGATAAAAAATGGAATGCTGCCGCGCAGTTCTTTTGGGAGACTGTGGTGGAGAAACGCAGTGTCGCTATCGGTGGCAACAGTGTGAAAGAACATTTTCATCCGGCAGATGACTTCCAACCAATGATTGAAGAAATCGAAGGGCCGGAAACCTGTAACACCTACAACATGCTGAAACTGTCCAAATTATTTTACGAATCTTCAGGGAGTTTGACGTACCTGGATTATTATGAACGTGGGTTATACAACCATATTTT
This sequence comes from uncultured Cellvibrio sp., assembly GCA_946886255.1. The sequence goes on from CAMPIG010000114.1 coordinate 6,058, forward strand.
ATCCTCGCAACATCCGGATACCGGCGGTCTGGTTTATTTCACACCGATGCGCCCCAATCATTATCGCGTTTACTCGCAAGTGGATAAGGCGATGTGGTGTTGCGTCGGTTCAGGAATTGAGAACCACGGCAAATACGGTGAATTAATTTACGCCCATCAGGGCAACCAGCTTTACGTCAACTTGTTTATTCCATCTACCCTGAACTGGCGCGCTAAAAAAATTACATTACGGCAGGAGACTGCGTTTCCCGACGCTGAGCAAAGCACAATTCATATTGAGGCGGACGGGAATTTTACACTGAATCTTCGCTATCCGAGTTGGGTTGCCAAGGGTGCATTGGTGGTGCGTGTCAACGGTAAAGCGGTAAATGTAAAGGCGAAACCGGGACAATATGTGCAAATAAAACGTGCGTGGCGTACCGGTGACAAGGTCAGCGTCGATTTGCCCATGCACACGCGTCTGGAATCCATGCCGGACCAGTCACCTTATTACGCTGTGTTGCACGGGCCTGTTGTACTTGCGGCGAAGACGCAACCTTTTCCAGCGGAAAAGCTGCAATATTTTGCTGATGACAGTCGCATGGGCCACATTGCGCAGGGCCAGCTTTGCCCTCTCGATGCGGCACCTACGTTCGTGACGGACGATAAAGATTTCCTGACAAAAATTACCCCCGTTGCCGGAAAATCCCTAACTTTCCGCGCACCAGTGATGGAGGGTGACCAAGCGCGCCAGGTGGAATTGATTCCGTTTTTCCGCTTGCATGACTCACGTTATACCCTGTACTGGCCGATGACCAGCAAGAAACAATTTGAAGCGCTGCAGGCAGCGAACAGCATGAAGGAGCGAGCCCGCTTTGCCCTGGATGCTATGACCATTGATGAGGTTAATCCCGGCCAGCAGCAACCGGAGTCGGATCATTTCCTGCAATCTGAGCGCAGTGATATGGGCATTCACCTGGGACGTCATTGGCGTCACGCGGAAGGTTGGTTCAGTTATGTTATGAATGATCCGGAACATGTCGCCACCACGTTGCGGGTGACCTATTTTTCCGGAGACGTCGGCCGGCGTTTTGATATTGTGATTAATGATCATGTCATTGCCGAAGTGGAATTGCAGGCGCGCAAAGATAAGGATTTCTACACAGTCGATTACCCGCTTCCGCGCGCGTTGGTCACTTCAGCGTCAGGTGGCAAGTTGGTGGTGAAGTTTGTTGCGAAGGAAAATTCTATTGCCGGTGGTATTTATTACGTGCGCTTGCTGCGCGGCGGGCGAGGGGATTAATTAATTCGTGTTGGTCTGGTTGGTTAATTTGTCGGGTTAATGCTTTTTTGAGCTGGGTGTCGGATTACGCCTTTGGCTAATCCGACCTACTTTGCTCGCGAGCTTTTCCGTAGGTCGTAATCCGACAAATACCTCAATCAATCAACTTACTTTGATATCGATCCAGGTCTTTCGGGTCAACCACCGGCCAACCGTCTTTATCCCACTTCATCTCCAGGATTTTAATTTTTTGTAAATATTTATCTGCCGTTTCATAAGCGTGCAATACCAGATAGTCTTTCTTGCCAAAGGTGTAGGCGCTGTTGTGGCCCAGCGCGATCCAATTTTTGTTGCCGGCAATCACCAACGAACCACCGCCCTGATTCATATCCACGCCGTCTTTATCCAGATAAGGTCCGCGAATATCCTTGGCGCGGCCAACCACGACTTTATAATCGCTATCTTTCCCGCGACAACACTTGTCCCAGGATGCAAATAAATAATAGTAGTCGCCTTTCTTAAAGATAAACGGTGCTTCAATGGCAGCGGAGCCGGCGCTGGCATCGTCTTGCAAGATGGAGCGCTCGCGTTTGGCGATGGTATGCCATTCCTGTGGCTCCGCCACGGCTGTTAAATTTTTTGCCAGCTTTACCAATTTCAATCCACCCCAAAATGAGCCAAAACTCATCCAGGGAGTACCGGTTTCATCGAGGATCACCGCGGGGTCAATCGCATTCCACATATCGCGATGCGGTACCGACTGCACCACAATCCCCTGATCTTTCCAGCCATAATCCGGTGACGAGGTGTCTAATGTTTTCGTGACAGTGACGCCCATAGCCGAGGTATTTTTGCCGAAGGCTGAGACCGAGTAATACAGATAAAACTGGCCATTGTGTTGCACAATATCCGGTGCCCACAAATGACCATTGAATTCCGGCGCAACGCGGCGCGCCCATTCTGGTTCCGTGGTAAACACGCGGCCTGCCTTCTTCCAATTTTTCATGTCTTTAGAGCGATAAAAGGTAATGCCGGGACCGGTGCTGAACAGGTAATAGGTGTCGCCTTCTTTGGTCATGACCGGATCGTGGACATCCACCTGCCGGGCAAGGGCCAGGGAGGTCAGCAGCAGGCCGCATAGCAGAGCCAAACAGGAGAGGGGGGATAGGTGCATGGAGAGCTCCAGAGGTAATTGTTTACAATTCTATTCATTTATCGGTGGCCCTAAGGCCTCTCCGAGAAGTATATTGTATTATAATATGTCGTGTTGAGATAAGAATAACATCGCCTGCCTATAGGCCAGCCGGAGTGTTAAATTTTATGAAAATCCCTATGGCGTTCTTCGTCTTCTGCATGTCAGTAGTTTGCTGCCTGATAGTCGGTTGCGGCAATACATCACCGAGTGACGATATGGCGTTCGCTCCCCATCCCTTGGTCGCGCAACGAGCTGACCCTTGGGTGTATCGTCAGGATAACGGCCAATACTTTTTTATCGCCACATCACCGGCCTTCGACCAAATTGAAATGCGACAGGCCAATTCATTGCGAGGCCTGGCTGACGCTGAGCCGCAGGTTGTCTGGCGCAAGCATGCCTCCGGCGAGATGGGCGCAAATATCTGGGCACCGGAGTTACATCGTATTGATGGTACCTGGTATATCTATTTTGCTGCGGGTGAGGCGGAGCAACCCTGGCTAATACGCATGTATGTATTAGCAAATACCTCGGCTAATCCTCTGGAAGGCGAATGGCAGGAGTTGGGGCGCATTAAAACCCGGCGCGATTCTTTTTCTCTCGATGCCACTCACTTTGCGCATCGTGGTAAGCATTATCTGATTTGGGCACAAAAAGATCCGGAAGAAAAATTTAATTCTGCCCTTTATCTTGCCGAGATGAAAAGCCCTACAGAATTACACGAGCGCGAAGTGATGCTGACGCAACCGGAGTTGCCTTGGGAAGTGATCGGTTACAAAGTGAATGAAGGGGCAGCGGTTTTAATCCGCAACAATAAAATTTTTGTTACCTATTCTGCCAGTGCCACCGATCACAATTACGCCATGGGTTTATTGTGGGCGGATGTGGATGCCGATCTACTTGATCCGGCTTCCTGGCATAAGTCCACTCAGCCAGTATTTTTCACCCAGGAAGCATTGCAACGATTCGGGCCCGGGCACAACAGTTTTACCCTGGCAGACGATGGCAAAACCGATGTCATGATTTACCATGCGCGCGACTATCGCGAACTTAACGGCACGCCGCTGACCGATCCGAATCGCCATACATATATGCGTCGTTTGTTGTGGGATGAGAAGGGTATGCCATATTTCGGACAAGATTTACGTGACGCAGAAACCTGGCAGCAGCCTGTAAAATAATTACCAGACGTTGCATGCAGTGAGTCGTTGATTGCGGCTCATTGTATTCTTCAAAAAATCCCGTGATGATGTTAATAACATTACTGCATAGACCGTTTTTCTTGTAGTCATTAAAACCTGTTGTCAGTAGAATACCGCTCCTCCACGACCTTTTCCGGATGTTTCCCCCATGTCAAAACCCGCTATTTCCACGTCTTTTTTTGGCACTACCCCCGCAGGTGAAACCGTTAATCTGTACACGCTGACCAACACGTCTGGCATGGAGATCGGCATTATCAATTTTGGCGGAATCATCACCCGTATTAAAACGGTAGATCGCCAGGGTGAGTTCGCCGACGTAGCCTTGGGCTTTGATGAGTTGGAACCCTACCTGCAAGCCTCACCCTATTTCGGGGCCTTAATCGGTCGCTTCGGTAACCGCCTGGCCAAGGGGCGTTTTGAGTTGGATGGTAAAACCTATCAACTGGCAACCAATAACGGTGAGAATCATCTGCACGGCGGCGTTACCGGTTTTGACAAAGTAGTGTGGGAAGCAACACCGGTCACTGCTGACAATCACGTAGGGCTGAAATTGTTTTATGTCAGTCGCGATGGCGATCAAGGGTATCCGGGAAATCTATCGGTGACGGTCACTTATACGCTGACCAATGAAGATGAAATTCTGGTGGATTATCACGCGACCACTGACCAGGCAACGCCGATCAATTTAACCCAGCACAGTTATTTTAATCTCGCCGGGCAGGGAGATATTTTGCAACATGAGTTGATGATTAATGCGGATGCGTTTACACCGATTGATGATACCCAGATTCCTTTAGGTGGATCGCGCAAGCTGGCCGGTACACCGTTCGATTTCAGAGTAGCAAAAAAAATCGGCGCACATATTAATCAGGAAGATGAGCAATTGCGTTGCGGTCTGGGTTACGACCATAACTTTGTATTAAACAAAGCTGCACCCAACACATTAACGCTGGCGGCGCGCGCGACGGAACATACGACCGGGCGTGTGCTGGAGGTGTATACCGAAGAACCGGGTGTGCAATTTTATTCCGGAAATTTCCTTGATGGTAGTTTGACCGGCAAGGGAAAAACCTACGCGCATCGCACGGGTTTTTGTCTGGAGCCGCAACATTTTCCGGACTCACCCAATCAACCGGATTTTCCCTCGACAATTTTGCGACCGGGTGAGGTTTATAGCAGTCGGACGGTTTTTAAGTTTCTTGTTCTATAAATTTTTTGGCCAGTCGTTGTGCTGATGTCGGTTTAGGCCATTGGCTGATTTGACGTGCAGGTTTTTGTTCGATCCTTTCGCGATCTGCGTACTGTGTCGGATTACGCTGCGCTAATCCGACCTGTTTGAATGCCGCATCCGTAGGTCGGATTAGCCGTAAGGCGTAATCCGACACTGACCCCTAAATCCTCTGCACATCCAACCACGTCATAACCATTCCCCTTATATCAGCCTCGGTGTTATTAAAAATCGTTCCCTTGGAAAACTGGCTCACTCCTCGCAAACCCGCTAGAATCACCAAGTCTTCATATAGTAAGACAATATTATCAATAATAATGCTAATAAAGGTGGAATTATGTCAGCAAAACTTCTCAGAGGAGCCCGGCTCCTGTGCGCCTTGTTTGTTATGGGCGTGTTTGTGCCCAGCGGTGTTGTCTCTGCGTTGGAGTTAT
>CAMPIG010000115.1 GCA_946886255.1 uncultured Cellvibrio sp.
ATTAAATTAAGGAGCCGCAGATGATCCGGAAATCGGGATGGTTAGTTTTTCTTGCACTGCTGGCGACGGTGTTATTGCTGGTGTATGTATTCGCCGGCACGGCTATTCGTATCGGTATGGTCTATACATTGGAAAAAGCTGTCGGTGCGGAAGTGAATATCGATGATGTGTCGTTGAGCCTGTCGCCGTTAGCGCTCACGATTGAAGATTTACAAATCACCAACAAAGACAAACCCACGCATAACACCATCAGTTTTGCGAAAGCCAATGCCGCACTGGAAGTCTGGCCTGCGCTGCTGGGTTACTATGTGGTCAACGATTTATCGATTGACGGTTTGGCTTATGGGACCGAACGCCGTTCACCAGGAAAAGTCTATCGCGGTGAGCTGGCCGAAGAGAGTGAGCGAGTAGATCTGGCGGAGGTCTTGCAACTGGATTTGCCGGACCCTGATGAATTAATGGCGCGCGCAAATTTGCAAACTGAAGCCAAGGGCGAGGCATTACAAGAACAGGCCAGTACGCAAAAAAAGCAATTGGAATCGCTGAAGTCGCAGTTGCCGAATAAAGACAATCTGGAAAAAATCCAGGCCGATATCAAAGCGCTCACTGAGAGCAAAATCGAAAATGCGGCAGACCTGGCGACCAAAACCGAGCAGCTAAAAAAGCTGCAAGACACCTTAAAAGCTGAGCGCGATAAAGTGCGGCAGGTGAAGCAACAATTAACCGAAAGTCGTGATCAATTGGAGAATGCAGTCACCGCCTTGCGCGATGCCAGTGCAGCGGATTGGCAACAACTGCAACAATTAGCCAATATCGGTGAAGGTGGTTTGGCGCCGATCAGCCAGATTTTACTCGGCGATGTGTGGGGTGACCGGATCGCGCAATTGGAAAGTATTTATCGGTTGGTCAAGCCGTACATCCCTGAAGATTTTGGCAAAGGCGAAGCTGCTGAGGCCGAACCGCAACCCACCTTGCCCAATCGTATTCTGCCCTTGCCCAGCCAACCTTACCCGGACTTTCTGGTCCGGAATGCTCATATCAATTGGCTCATTGGCGGCGGTGAAGCCACCATCAGTGCGCAAGATATTACCGCGCAACACGACATCATCAATAACCCCACCCGTTTTAACCTGGATGTGCAAGGTCTGCCGAAATTAGCCGCGTTTGCATTGAATGGTGATTTTGCGATTCGCGAACAAATGATCACCAATATGAAATGGGATATGGACGGCTTTGCACTCGACAGTATGGAAATCGGTGGCGGTGATAGTGCACTCAATCTTGCAGCAAGTGTGCTTAACTCAACCGGCTCGTTGAAGTTGGTGGATAATCAAATCGAGCAGCAGGCGCAGGTCGTGTTGCAGCAGCCGGAATTCAGCAGCAGCGGCAATAAATATATCCAGCAACTCGCCGGATTATTGAATCAGCAATCACAAATTCCCTTGACCTTGGGCGCAACAGGTTTACTAAGCGATCCGCAAGTCAGCGTGCGTTCACCTCTCGATCGTTTGATTGGCGATGCGCTATTGGGCGAAGCCAAAGAAAAGATCGCAGAATTGGAAACCAAATTGCGCACCCAACTGGACAGCAAGTTGCAGGAAGAATTGGGCGCGCAATCCGAATGGCTGGCAATGTTGAATCAGCAGGACAGCGAAACAGATACCTTACAAGGCAGCATTGATAACATGCTCAACGCGAAACTGGCCAGCGTAAAAGACAGCGCCAAGGATCGGTTGAAAGACAGTCTGCGTGATCGTTTGGGTGGTGATAAAAAGGAAGAATAATCCAGATTATGTTCTTATCTTTGATGATCTGGCCGGGTGGTCAGATCATCAAATAATGCCTGCAACACCTCTTTATCCCCATCAAACTCCATGACCGCTTTGGTTCGTTGCAGCGTTTGTTGAGCATGGCGTCGAGCAATCTGGCGAAAGGGCTCGCCTAATTGCCCGAGCGCATCCAATGCCTTTTGCAAACGGATCTGCACTTCAAGCATGTTTACCCCATCACGCGCGATGGGCGTAAAAAAATCATCAAAAAATTCTTCAAGCTTTAACGGTGGCACGAAGACCTGCGAATACTCAATACGGCTTTCGCTGTCTTTAACGCCTTGCTCTTTCCAATGACACAAAATGCGCAGACCCCGCCCGAGAATTTCAATGGCCGTACCCGGATCATTAACCGCTGGTGATAATGCACGAGAAGCGATTTCACTTAACACCGACAATCCAAAGCGCGGATCTTGATCAAAGGAGCGTTCATTGGCAATGGAGAATGCCGATTGCAGTTTTTCCTGATCCAGTTTGTGCGTCCCCGCTACCCGGGCCAGCACCCGTTTAGGATGAACAAAGGCTCCGGGTAAACTGATGATATAAACTCTGGCTTCCGCTTTTTCCGCCCACTGGGAAATAGCGGCCACATCAATATGCTGGATGTAACCAATTTCTTCGCTGTAAAGAGGATGGGCACCGGCAGGAATTTGCTGCGCGTCTGTCAGGGGTGCACCGCCAAGCCAAGGGTATTGAATACGCTGCTGTACGGCCTTAAGCGTCGCTTTTTCAACCCGGTCACTGGTTTCGCCAACACGCCCCAGATGCGAGAGGTGCTCAATCCACAACAACACTGTAGCGACAATCAAAGCAATAACCGCGAGCGTAACCACAAACAAAATCACCCGGCCTTCGTTGCCGTACACGCCGGTACTCAGTGCGGTAATTCCCACAAGGCTGAACAAAAAGGAACCGACAAAAGTGCCCAAGACATTCTGTGTCGTAGCGTCCTCCATCAACAACCGGGTCGCGCGCGGAGAAACGCTGCTGGTCGCTGCGGTGTAAGCAGCGACCATAACACTAAGGGAAAATGTGGTAACCGCCAACATACTGGAAGCGAGGATATTAAGGATATTGTCGACCGCATCCGCCCCAATCTTGGTCGACAGATCATCAGGAATCAGATGCTTAAGAAAGATCGCCGCCAACGCAGTGATAACGGCCAGGATGGCAAACAGCAGCGCGCGTACCCATAACTTGCGGCTGAACTGCACAATGATCCAGCGCCATTTGGAAATCATATCCTGTTCCGTGGGTGAATGAAGTTAGCCACAGTATAGCCAAGGCGCTGGTTGCGCTCTGTTGTGATTACACATTGACCGCGGTAAGTGCATCTGCTGATGCAGCCTCTTTTTGAAGCAAAGCTCTACCGAAGTAGAAATTTGTGGTGCAAAAATTAAATGTTACGTCGCTATTTTCATCAACAACAGATTTCGCATGATGTGATGAAAGATTGAAACATATTATTGATTTTTGCGACAGGATAAAAAGATTAACTATCTTTTTAGGTTCAGTTAAAAAATCCTACCCAATTAAGTAAATAAAAAGCGACGTTTTAGCGGCGCCACTTCTGCCAGTAATGCGTAACCCATACAAATAATTGCTGCGCAAATGAGAACGGCACACAGTTTGCTCGGCCTTCTTTTAGCTAGAATCCTTTGCCTCCGTTACATCGGTACTGGGTATCGAAAACTTCTAAAAAAGGAACTCTGGCTGTTAGTTCATCACTTCCACTAACGCAAACCTGTCATGTAAGCAGGTTTTAATTCTGTCCTTCCCGCATAAAATTTTTAAGGTTGAGGTGATTATGATTTTCAGGCACGACATTAATGGATTGCGCGCGATAGCCGTCGTGATAGTGGTGTTGTTTCATTTTGGTCTTTCCGGTTTTGGCGGTGGTTTCGTCGGTGTTGATGTGTTCTTCGTCATCTCCGGCTTTTTAATGACCAGTATTATTTTTACCAAGCTGAAAAAAAATCAGTTTTCGGTGTTGGAATTTTATTTGGCCAGGGCAAGGAGAATTATTCCGGCGCTGGCTGCCCTGTGTATCATCTTGTTGTTTCTGGCATGGTTTTTATTGCCGCCCTACGAATACGACCGATTAGGTAAGCACGTTGTTGGCGCAGCGACCTTTTTGTCCAACATTGTTTTCTTCAAGGAGTCTGGTTATTTTGACGCAAGTTCCCATGAAAAATGGCTCTTGCATACCTGGTCGTTATCCGTCGAATGGCAGTTCTATATCATCTACCCGGTCTTGATCCTGGCCTTACGGAAAATGTTTTCGATGACATTAATTCCGTGGGTGCTCCTGGTTTTTGCGTTTGGTTCCTTTTTGCTCTCCGCATTCCTGCCCGATCGATGGGCTGTTGCCGGTTTCTATTTATTACCCACTCGCGCATGGGAGATGATGGTTGGTGGGTTGGTATTTCTATTTGCATTGAAGTCGCCAAAAAAATTGGCGCCCCTGATGGAATATGCCGGCCTCGCACTAATTGTGGCTAGCACAGCAATTTTGGATGCCTCGGTAAAGTGGCCAGGCTGGATGGCAATGCTGCCGGTAGCCGGCGCAGTGCTAATTCTTGTTGCTGCGCGTGATGATTCATTAATGACCAATAACAGGGTAGCTCAATACCTCGGCGCAACCTCATATTCATTGTATTTATGGCATTGGCCGGTTGTTGTAGCTTTAAACCTGCTTGATGTTATACAAAGTCCAATGTGGATATGTGTAGGCATTTTGTTATCGATGGTGTTTGCGCATCTGTCATATCGGTTTATCGAACAGTATTGGCGAGCGCCACCGCGCAAGCTGCATCCGTTGCGCCCACTGAGTGTTTACACCAGCGTGTTAATGGTTATTACTGCGGCAGGCTTTTTTATCTTCCGGTATCAAGGCATACCGGCGCGTATGGATACGTATATTGCGATGGCGGATTCAGAGCAACGCAATCGTAATCCGCGCGCGGAATGTATGGTGGTGCCCGGTAGTGACCCAAGCTCACCCATGTGCATATTTGGAAAAAACACCGAAAAAGTTGCAGTCATCGTGATTGGTGATAGTCATTCCAATACGATTATTAATGCGATCGCTGAAACTATCCCCAGTGAGCAGGGTGGGGCACTTTTCCTGGGGGCTGATGGTTGTATTTCCCCGGTCAACATCGCCACCCCCTATTTTGCCAGCTGCGGTTTATACAATCAGAAAATCCTGACATATCTGCGCGACAATTTATCCGGTGTGCCGGTCATCGTGGTGAATCACATGACTGAAAAATTACTGAATCCGGGCAATATTGCGGCAAACAGAGCAGTTTATCTTGATGGTAAGCCTAATACCCATGCGGATTTTGTGCCCGCATTTTTGCAGCAATACACAGATAATATTTGTGGCATCGCTGCAACCAGAAAGGTGTTCATTATGCAACCTATCCCTGATATGGATGTGCATGTGCCGCAAATGATTACGCGTGCGAAACTATACAGAGGGCAAGAGATTGATGTGAGTGTTAGTCGCACCCTCTACAATGATAGAAATAAGGCTATTCGCAATTTAAATGAACATACGGCCAAAACATGCGGTGCGGAAACGGTCGATCCTGCTCCCTATCTGTGCGATGAAAATGCGTGTTTCGGCTCTATTAAAAACCGTCCACTATATTACGATGACAATCACCTGAGCGAATACGGTAGCCGTCGTTTAACGCCCATGTTTAGCGCGATGTGGAATGCGCTGGGCACCGCTGATGTTGCAGTTAAATAATCGCTATTCGCATTGTGAATATTGCTGAGATGATGTCCTTTTCATCGCCTCTATGATTAGCTGGAAAAATAAAGCACGATTAATTTATACAAATATGCGAAACAAAAAATGCCACTAAAATTAGTGGCATTAATGATTCTCTAGTAATGTTGAATCTTGGTAATCTTATGAGATAGATTTTTACCTCACACATTAAACAGGAAATGCATAACATCCCCATCCTGCACCACATAATCCTTACCTTCCTTGCGTGCTTTCCCCGCAGTTTTTGCGCCTTGCTCGCCTTTGTATTCCACAAAGTCGTTGTATGCAATAGTTTCGGCGCGGATAAAGCCTTTTTCAAAATCGGTATGGATGACACCGGCGGCTTGGGGTGCGGTAGCGCCGATGGGGATGGTCCAGGCGCGGACTTCTTTTACGCCAGCGGTGAAGTAGGTTTGTAAGCCCAGCAACTGATAACCGGCGCGAATCACGCGGTTGAGGCCGGGTTCTTCCATGCCCATCTCGGCGAGGAATTCGGCTTTATCTTCGCCATCCAGTTCGGCGATGTCAGCTTCCAGTTTGTTACAGATCGGCACCACCACGGCTTTTTCTTCGGCAGCGATCTTGCGCACCAGGTCCAGGTGCGGGTTGTTTTCAAACCCGTCTTCCGCCACGTTGGCGATGTACATCGTGGGTTTCAGGGTGAGCAAGTTGATTTCTTTCAGCAGCGCCAGTTCTTCTTTATCCAGATCAAACGAGCGCAGCGGCTTGGCTTCGTTGAGGTGCGGCTGGATTTTTTCCAGTACCGCTTTCATGGCCATGGCGTGCTTGTCCTGACCTTTGGCGGCTTTAGCGTAGCGGTTGAGGGCTTTGTCCACCGCTTCCAGGTCGGCCAAGGCCAGTTCGGTGTTGATCACCTCGATATCGGCTGCCGGATCTACGCCGTTGGCGACGTGGATAACATTGTCGTCGTCAAAGCAGCGCACGACGTGGGCGATAGCGTCAGTTTCGCGGATGTTGGCGAGGAATTTGTTGCCCAGGCCTTCACCTTTGGAGGCGCCCGCCACTAGGCCGGCGATATCCACGAACTCCATGGTCGTGGCGACGACGCGCTCCGGATTTACGATTTCGGCCAATTTATCCTGGCGCGGGTCGGGTACGGCCACGACCCCAGCATTGGGCTCGATGGTGCAGAATGGGAAGTTTTCGGCGCCGATACCGGCATTGGTCAGCGCATTAAACAGGGTAGATTTGCCGACGTTGGGTAGGCCGACGATGCCGCAGTTAAAACCCATGGTGTGATTCCGTGTATGAAGATAAGGGCAGCGTGAAGCGCCGCAAGAATGACAGGGGCGGGATTATACAGGCGCAGGCGGCGTGCCACTAGGTTTGCATACTCTCTTCGTCAGGTAGGTCGGATTAGCACAGCGTAATCCGACATTCTTTCTGGCGGGGGTGTCGGATTACGTTCACGAGTTGTCGGATTACGGCGCTTCGCGCCTAATGCGACCTACGGGGGTTTTATGAGGGGTTGTGGTGGTTTCGTGGAGCAGTTTTAACAGTACGCCGTTGGTCCAGCCGAAGCCGTCCTGCACCGGGTATTCGCCACCGCCGCCTTCCAGGCCGGGCTCGTAGACATTGTATTTCTCCACCATCTTGCCGGTGCGTTGGTAGACATCGGTGTTCAACTTAACCCAACGCTGTTTGATCGTGTCGGCGAGGTGATATTGCTGGTAGTTACGCAGTCCCTGAATGGTTATCCACTGTAAGGGTGCCCAGCCGTTAGGTGCATCCCATTGTTGTCCAGTATCTTTCAGTGTGGTGGTAACGCCGCCGCCTTGCAGGAAATCCTGTTTAATGTGTTGCGCTACTTGGCGTGCACGATCTGCATCGACCATGTTAAAGAACAGCGGAAACATGGCTGCCAGTGAGCGGACTTTTGTTTGCCGCTGCGCGACAAAATCGTAGTCATAAAAAAAGCCGTCCTGCGCATTCCAGCAGTAGCGCAACAACGCTTCTTTACGCTGTTGCGCCAGGTCGCGGAATGTTTGCGCTTGCGTTGCATCACCGGTTTCTGCAAAGGCCTCGGCCAGTACCAATTCAAGGTGGTACAGCAACGCATTCAGGTCGATAGGAATAATATCGGTGGTGTGGATGGAATCCAGGGTGGCGCCGTCCTTGAACCAGCGGCTGCTGAAATCCCAACCGGATTCTGCCGCTGCGCGGATATGGCGATAGGTTTCGGGGTTGTCGGCGTGTACCAACTCTACATCTTCTTTATAAGACTCCGGACGCGGCGTGGCAGAGCTATCCCAATAGCGATTCATGATGCTGTTGTCGGGCAGCAACACGACACGCCGCGTAGCGTGCGTGCTTGCGGATAATGTATCTCTGCCACTCATCCAGAATTGATATTCTTTTAACAGGTAAGGATGATAACGGGTCAGGGTTCCTTTACCTTTTTTTTCGGCCAGCAGTGTAACCATCAAAGCATAAAACGGTGGTTGTGAGCGGGTTTGATAATAGGTGCGGTTGCCGTTGGGGATAAAGCCCATGGTATCGATCAGGTGAGAAAAATTATCCACCATGTCTTCAATCAAATCCCATCGATTGGATTCGCGTAGGCCGAGCATGGTGAAATAGCTGTCCCAATAATAAATTTCCCGAAAACGTCCGCCCGGTACGACATACTGGTGCGGTAAAGGGATTAACGAACCATCAGATAGCGCATCTGGTTCGCGGGTGAGCACGGGCCAGAGCGATTCAATATGCTCTGCCGCATTTTTGCTTTTATCGCTTTCAAATTCCGAAGCTACTGAAGGTGGCAGATAAAAATTTTCTTCAATAAATATCTTCAGGTTGAAATCGAGCCGCTCGCGTTGTGCACGGTATTTTTGCAGGATGTTTTCAGCGGATGTTTTGGGCGTGCTGTCTACAAATGTCTTGGAGTCACTGAAGATGCCCGATAGCTGAACTTTTTCAAACAACTCGCCGAAACGTTCGTCCGGACTCAAGTGGCTGGTGGGATCTTGCAGTCGTTCTGCAAACGGCGTTGAACAAGCACTGCTGAAAACCGGAAGGAAAATGATTAAAAATATCTTGATAACACTGTTCATGGGACCGCTTCTGTTATTGATTAATATGCCGATGTGCGCGGGTGTACAGCATCTATACACCCGCGCCACTGTCTTTTAAAAATTATAGCCGAGGGTTAACTTCACACTTCGCGGCAGGATATATCGACCATTAGCTGAAGCGCCGACTGCGCGCGGATCACTTTCTGTTAACGCCAATTCATCTGTCAGGTTATCAACGGATAATTGCACGCTGAGGTCACTGATATCGACCAATACCCCGATATCAAACTTGTCATAGCCGTCCAGCTCATTGGTGTTGGCATTGTCACCATAGCGATCGCTGACCAGCGTCCAAGTGCCGTAAATTGTCGCGCTGACATCATTGGCAAACTCCATAAAATAACTGGGAGTGAAGCGCAATTGATGCGTCGGTTGGCGCTGCACCTGATTGCCATCATCGGGTCCGGCGCTGGTAATTTCCGGCTCCTGAATAGTCGCGTTGAGGTCCAGCGTTAAATTGCCCAACAACAAATTACCGTCGATCTCTACGCCAATCGCCTCGGTCTCCAAACGTTCACAGGTTGCTCCGCCTACATCGCAGAAAGGTTGTCCCTTGGTTTCATTGGCAAATCCGGTGGCATAGAGTGAATAGAAATCCCTTGCTAATTTATAACCCAATTCATATTGGGTGACATCGATGATTAAATCAGAGCCTAGATTAAAATCTCCGCGAAAATCGCGGTAAGCATCAAAGTCGGGATATTTATGGCCATCGTTGATACGTACGAACACGCCCATGTCGTCGGTAAAATTCCAGTTGGCCGCAGCGGTGTAGGAAACTTTGTCTTCATCCGTTTCGACAAAGAAATCGTCGCGGCCATCGCGCAGGCCATCATCTACTGAATAATTGGTTTCGCGATTGACGATGCGGACACCGGCATCCAACGTCAGAGCGCCGATGTAAGTTTCTCCTGCGATATAAAACGCATTTTCCCGCGCATCACCCAGTGCGCTTACATCGTATTTAAACCCACAAGCAGCCTCATCCGCTGCCTGACAGTCATCAGTGATGCTGTCAGCGCTGAGCTGTTCACCGTTATGTTCGAGCACATACCATTTCTGGTTGCCGATGGACCACCATTCATCCACTTCCCAGGATGAGGTGTAATAGCCAAGGGTCACTTTAAAATCCTGCCAACGTTTGCTTAAGCTCAAATCGTTGTTGAAGGTTTTAATATCTTTGTGCACCACCCAGGGACCAAACATCTGCACCAGATCGTTAGCCGCAACGTCGGTACCGGAAACTGTTTCACCCGCGACGCCGCCATTCAAACTGCCGAGCGTAACCGCCGCTCCCTGCGGAACAAAACCGTGGGTGTTAGCGGCGCCTTTAGTCAAACTAAAGCGATCGATAAACGTCCAGTCATTGCCCAAATCCAATTCAATTGCGCCGCCGGTTACACTGCCGTCCCAGCCGCGACCTTTGCCCATATCAAATTCTTCCCAAGTGATGGCCGAACCACCTTCTCCGTCGGGACCACTGACAGGAACCAGAACATGGCGGTTGCGTGGGCCAACCTGGGTGTACTCGGCGTCCAATCCGGTTTCTACGCCATTCACATCCAATGCCACCGGTAAATACCAGGTACCGTGATCATCAGTCAGCCGATGAAAAATATTGGCTTTACCGTTATCGAGAATCTTGGTGATATTGATGGTGAACTGATGGCCCTCCTCTGCATTAAAGCCGGCGTCGCGTACACCGGGGGATGAACTGACATAGCCGCCGATCATGTAATAAAGATCATCATCCAGCTTACCGCTTACAACACCGTCGATGCGTTGCAGGTCGTAATCTGAGGTGGAATATTTCACGGTGCCAGCTGTATCTTCTCCACCTTCTTTAAGAATAAAGTTAGTGGTCAAGCCCACCTGGCCATTGGCATACACCGGGTTTGGCCCGCCGCGTAAGCCTTCCATGCGCGCAATGGTTTCATCGATACGAAAGAGCGTGGAGTTTTCCATAAACGATAAAGTTGGGGCGGGATAAACTGCCAGGCCATTGATCGCTACCGTCACAAAATCTGCGTCGCCGCCGCTGGGGAAACCGCGCACAAAAATGTTTGCCCCGGATACGCCGCCAGAACTTTCCACCCAAACGCCTGGTATGGTTTTAAGTAAATCGGCGGTACTGGCGGGTGCGACCTGATTGATTTCTTCTTCGCTGACAGTAGAGATGGCAAAACTCGCATCAAATTTGCGCAATGAAGCGCCACCCGGCGTACCGGTAACAATCATTTCTTCAATGGCTGGTAATGGTGGTTCTTGTGCGTGCGCTGAAGGTATCAGCGCAGTCGCCAGCGGCGTTAATAAAAAAATAAAATATGTGGCGGGACTAACGTGAGCAGCTATGTGTTTATTTTTATTCATGATGATTCTCCACCCCATGGGGGATTTGGTGGTTTCCGTCATTAAATCTGACGATGAACATGCATGACAAAAACAGGAACGGGAATTTTTATCGCTTTAAGAGCCTAGTGAACGAAGTTTTTAAAAGCAATTTAATCGGGGAAATAAGACAATTTTTAACAGATGGGGATGAGAAAGGTGCCATCAATGACAGAAATAAATTTAGTCGTTATTACTCACATAACCATGAGTGTTTAAAAAAAATTTTTTGAGAAGAAATAAAATTTTTCAGGAGAATATATGAATT
>CAMPIG010000116.1 GCA_946886255.1 uncultured Cellvibrio sp.
ATGTAACCACTGGAGGTTTGCCATGTCGCGCCTGACCACTCTTATCATCGCGCTGTTTCTTTCTACTTCTGCCGCTGCGGCAGAGCCATTCAAGATCTGCTGGTCCATCTACGTCGGCTGGATGCCGTGGGGCTACGGGGCCGATCAAAAAATTATCGATAAATGGGCCAGGAAATACGGCATCGCGATCGAAGTTACCCAAATCAACGATTACATCGAATCTATCAACCAATACACCGCCGGTCAGTTCGACGCGTGCAGTATGACCAACATGGATGCGCTGACGATTCCGGCAGCAGGTGGTGTGGACAGCACGGCATTAATCGTCGGTGATTTTTCTAACGGCAACGATGGCGTTGTCCTAAAAGGCGCGAACAAATCCCTGAAAGATATCAAAGGCCAAAACGTTAACCTGGTGGAGTTGAGCGTGTCTCACTACCTGCTGGCGCGCGGTTTGGAAACCGTTGGTTTGAAAGAATCAGATATCAAAGTGGTTAACACATCAGACGCGGATATGGTGGCGGTTTACGGCACCAAAGATGTCACCGCCGTGACCACCTGGAATCCATTGCTCAGCGAAATCCTTTCTCAACCTGACAGCAGCATGGTGTTTGATTCTTCGCAGATTCCGGGCGAGATCATGGACCTGCTGATTATCAATACCGATACTTTGAAAAAAAATCCCGCCTTGGGCAAAGCCCTGGTCGGCGCCTGGTATGAAATCATGGGCGTGATGAGCGCGAAAGATAAAGCCGGTGTTGCAGCACGTACTGCCATGGCCGTAGCTTCGGGCACGGATTTGGCCGGCTATGAAGCACAATTGGCCAGCACCAAAATGTTTTATAAACCTGCCGATGCACTTGCCCTGGTTAACAGCGATGAATTGCTGGACACCATGCAAAAAGTAGCGGAGTTTTCCTTCGAACACGGCTTGCTCGGCGAAGGCGCACCGGATGCCACTTTCATCGGCGTTGAAGGCCCGGAAGGTGTGTACGGCAACAAGAAAAATATCAAATTGCGCTTCGACACCAGCTATATGCAAATGGCCGCCGACGGAAAATTGTAGTTGTAGGTCGGATTAGCGCAGCGTAATCCGACAATACACTTGTTTAAAAAAACGAACTCGCCAACCCGTGTTACAAAAAATAAAAATATGGCAACGCTTGAAGGTCGGTGTCGGATTACGCTGCGCTAATCCGACCTACTGAACAGGTTTTAAATTCCAATGAAAAGCTCACAGGATATTTATGAAACGGCTGATTAACCTGACGCCCTCAAAACCCGCCAGAGTCTTGCTGGGCATCCTGCCTTTTGCACTTATCCTGCTGGTTTATCTGATTGCCTCAGATGCGCGTCTGGCGGAAAACGCCAGCGACAAATTGCTGCCCAGCTTTGCGCAAATGGGCAGTGCCATCAACAATCTGGCGTTTGAAGAAAGCAAACGCACCGGCGAATATTTATTTTGGCAAGATACCTTAAGCAGTTTACAACGGCTCGCGTTGGGGATGGGCATCGCCGCCTTGATCGGTTTTTCGCTCGGCATTTTGACCGGCGCTATTCCAACAGTTTATGCGCCTTTAGCACCGCTACTCACCGTGATTTCGCTGATTCCCCCCATGGCTATTCTACCGGTGTTGTTTATTGTGTTCGGCTTGGGAGAACTCTCTAAGGTTGCGCTTATTGTCATCGGCGTGGCCCCCTTTATCGCACGCGATATCCAGCGCAGCACGCTGGAGGTTCCTCTGGAGCAGCTGGTAAAAGCGCAAACGCTTGGCGCGTCAAGCTGGCAAATTCTTGTGCGGGTTTTAATCCCACAAATGCTGCCGCGCTTGATCAGTTCGGTGCGTTTATCCCTGTGTACTGCCTGGTTGTTTTTAATTGCGGCGGAAGCTATTGCCTCGACCGACGGCTTGGGTTACCGCATCTTTTTAGTGCGTCGTTATATGTCTATGGATGTCATTCTGCCCTACGTGGCCTGGATTACGTTGCTCGCTTTTCTATTCGACTGGTTACTCGACCAAGTCAGTCGGCGTTGTTTTACCTGGCATCATCAGGAGGCTGGAAAATGAAGCAGGCTCCGATGATTCAGGCTAAAAACCTGTGGAAGCAATATGGCGATAACGTGGTGCTGGAGCGCATGAACGTAAGCGTCAACGCTGGCGAATTTATTACCATGGTCGGCACCTCCGGATGTGGCAAGAGCACCTTTTTAAAAATGTTACTGGGGATGGAGTCGCCCTCTTCCGGCGAATTGTTATTGGATGACAAACCGATCCCCAGTGAACCAGATCAATCGCGCGGCATTGTGTTCCAGCAGTATTCAGTTTTTCCGCATCTCACCGTATTACAAAACGTAATTCTTGCGCGAGAATTTGAGCGTGCGCCCCTACTGGGAAAATTATTCGGCGGAGCAAAACGTCGTGTGGAAGATGAAGCCAAGAGGTTGATCGACACCGTAGGTTTAACGCCAGCGTTACAACGTTTTCCCCACGAATTATCCGGTGGTATGAAACAGCGGCTCGCTATCGCGCAGGCACTGATTCGCCGTCCGCGTATTTTGTTGCTGGATGAACCTTTCGGCGCACTTGACCCAGGCATTCGCGCAGATATGCACCAGCTGGTATTAAAACTGTGGCAAGAACACCAGCTCACAGTATTTATGGTGACCCATGATTTAAGCGAGGGCTTTTATCTCGGCACACGCCTGTGGGTGTTCGACAAACTGCGTCGCGATAATCAGGCGCCCACCGCCTACGGCGCCAACATTACCTATGACTTGCCCATCACCCGACAAAAAGTTGTTTTACCAAAAGATTTGCAAGCCTTAACAGAACAGGAATAACGCTAGCCATGAGTGAGATTACTTACACCACCCAATTACCCGGCAATGCTCACTGGTCACTGGAGATGCGGCGCGGCTCGCTGATGCGCCTGACGGACATCGACGGTGGTGCTAACGTCGGCATGCTGTTTTATAACCCGCGCAATTTATTAGAGCGCTATAACGCACCGGACACCTTGAAGTGTCAACACACGTTCAAGTTGCAGCGCGGCAATTGTTTGTATTCGGATATGGGCCGAATTTTTGCGTCGATCATTGAAGACGATAGCAACTGGCACGATACCGTGTGCGGCAACAGCAACGCTGTCTTGATTGAAAAAAAGTGGGGCAAACGCGATTACCAAACCCAGCGCAACGATTGGTTGCAAAATGGCTACGACGCCTTTCTGGTGGAGTTGGCCAAATACGGTTTAGGTCCAGTCGATATGGCAGCCAATATTAATTGGTTTAGCAAAGTCGTCAGTGATGATGCAGGCAACATTCAGCTCGACACCAGCGCACCTATACCTGGCCAGCAGGTGACCTTGCGTTTTGAGATGGACACGCTGGTGGTGCTGCACACTTGCCCGCATCCGTTGGACAACGCTGAACACTATCCCTTTAAAGCGGTGCGTATTGAATTAGGTAAAGCTGATCCGGTTTCCGATGACGATTACTGCAAAAATTTTCGTCCGGAAAACCAGCGCGGCTTTATGAATAACCATTTGTACCACTTGTGAAAATCATTGTCGGATTACGGCGCTTTGCGCCTAATGCGACCTACTGGAGCATTTACTATGCTGATTGAAAGTATTACCTGTAGGTCGGATTAGCCGAAGGCGTAATCCGACATTTTTGATCAATGCAGGTACATCATCGTTTAAACGAAAATTATTGTCGGAGCATTCACTATGCTGATTGAAAGTCAACGTCATCCGGAACAGGCCGCCGCTCGCCATTGGGTGGGAGCCGGCGATTATTTTCTGGGGGAAATTAAACAAGGTCAAACGCTGCGCTTGGTCGATCTTGAGGGCAACCAGGCGGCGGATGTGTTGTTTTATAATGCACAGAATCCCAGCGAGCGTTATAGCGCTACGGATACGATTCGCACCCAGGAAAATTTATACCTGAGCGGCGGCAGCAAATTAATATCCAACAACAACCGCGAGATGCTGGAGATTGTTGCGGATACCTGTGGCCGTCACGATACGCTCGGAGGAGCTTGCGCCACCGAAAGCAACACTGTGCGCTACAGCCTGGAAAAACGTTGCATGCACGCCTGTCGCGACAGCTGGATGCTTGCCATTGCAGAGCACCCGGAATTTCGCATCAGCAAACGCGACATCACCCACAACATTAATTTTTTTATGAACGTGCCGGTCACCAGCGACGGTGGCTTGACCTTTGCCGACGGTATTTCCGCACCAGGAAAATATGTCGAGTTAACCGCAAAGATGGATATCGTGATTCTGATTTCCAATTGCCCGCAACTCAACAACCCTTGCAATGGTTACAACCCGACGCCCATTGAAGTGTTGGTGTGGAATTAGAAGCCGTCTCAAAAATCACTTGGCGGCCTGATACTGCGTTGAAAAGCGGATTCCGGTGCTCATTTACTTAAGTAAACTCTGCTCCTCATCCGCTTTTCGCCTTGCCTGAGTCTCGCCAGCTGATTTTTGAGATGGCTTCTAAAAAACTGCCTCTTCAGTGGACGACCACTGTCGTAAGAAAACCCTGCGGGACGACCCGCTGGAGCTGACATGTTTACCAAGGTTTTAATTGCCAATCGTGGCGCTATCGCTGTCCGTATTATCCGTACGTTAAAAAAACTCAATATTCAATCAGTGGCTGTTTATGCAGAGTCAGATCGTGATTCATTGCACGTTCGCCTCGCTGACGAAGCCTTTTGTCTCGGCGAGGGTGCAGCGGCGCACACTTATCTGGATCGGAAACAAATCCTGTCTGTTGCGCAACAAAGCGGTGCGCAGGCTATACACCCCGGTTACGGTTTTTTAAGCGAGAACGCCAGCTTCGTTGCAGAATGTGAAGCGGCCGGTTTAGTGTTTATCGGCCCCACGGCGGAGCAGATGGTGACCTTCGGTTTAAAACATAAAGCGCGGGAACTGGCTCAAGCCGCCAATGTACCTTTATGCCCTGGCACCGATTTATTAAAAAATATCAACGACGCGAAACAGGCTGCATCCGCTGTCGGTTATCCCGTGATGTTAAAGAGCACAGCGGGCGGCGGTGGTATCGGCATGCAACTGTGCCAGAACGAAACTGAGTTAGTCGGTGCGTTTGATAGCGTGAAGCGACTGGGGGCTAATAACTTCGCCGATGACGGCGTGTTCCTGGAAAAATTTATTGCCGCCGCGCGCCATATTGAAGTGCAAATTTTCGGCGATGGTAAAGGTAAGGCCGTAGCCATCGGCGAGCGCGACTGCTCCAGTCAGCGACGCAATCAAAAAGTCGTTGAAGAATGCCCGGCACCTAACCTGCCCGAAGCGCAACGTGCGGCGATGCAACGCACGGCTGAGCAACTACTGGCGTCAGTGAATTATCGTAATGCGGGTACGGTTGAATTTATTTACGACGCGCAGGAAGAAAAATTTTATTTCCTCGAAGTCAACACGCGCCTGCAGGTCGAACACGGTGTGACTGAAGAGGTCTGGGGCGTGGATCTGGTGGAGTGGATGTTACGACAAGCAGCAGGTGAGCTGGGAGATATTATTGCATTACGCAATCAGCTAACGCCTAAAGGCCATGCCATTCAAGTGCGCGTTTACGCCGAAGATCCTGTACAGCACTTTCAGCCCTGCGCCGGTCTACTCAGCCAGGTTATTTGGCCTGCCGCTCAAAATGGCGTGCGTATCGATCACTGGATCGAAAGTGGCATTGAAGTACCGGCCTATTTTGATCCGATGCTGGCCAAGGTGATTGTGCACGATGTATCGCGCGAGGCCGCGTTAAAAAAACTTGGAGATGTGTTGCAAGCATCCAGCTTGTACGGGATCGAAACCAACCTCGGTTATCTGCGCTCACTGTTGCAGGATGAAACCCTGTGCAGCGGGAAGATGACCACGCGCTATCTCAACCAATTTGTGTACCAGCCTGCACGCATCGACATTATTCAGGGCGGCACACAAACCACGATCCAGGACTATCCTGGCCGTTGCGGTTATTGGCATGTGGGCGTGCCCACCTCTGGTCCGTTCGATAATTATTCGTTTCGCCTCGGCAACAGCCTGTTAAACAACAGCGACTCGGCTGCCGGCCTGGAAATTACGCTGCAAGGCCCCACTCTGAAATTCAGTTGTGCTACCACCATTGTGTTAACCGGTGCGGCTATTGAAGCAAAACTGGATGGCCAACCGCTGGCGGTTTATGACGTAGTGAATGTCGCCGCTGGTCAGCAATTGCAGTTAGGTCGAATTTCCGACCGGGGGGCGCGCACATATCTTTGCGTTGCAGGTGGCATTCAATGTCCGGATTATCTCACTGCAAAAGCAACGTTCACTCTCGGTCAATTCGGTGGTCACAACGGTCGTGCATTACGCGCCGGTGACGTCCTGGCGCTGGATAAAAAAAATTGCCATCGCAGTGAATCCATGCCCCCCTGCCCTGATGCGTTGAAACCGGAGATGACCAATCAATGGCAAGTGCGCGTTATTTATGGTCCACACGGCGCACCGGATTTTTTTACCGACGCCGATATTCAACAATTCTTTTATCATGATTGGGAAGTACATTACAACTCCAGCCGCACCGGTGTGCGCCTGATTGGCCCCAAACCGCAGTGGGCGCGAACCTCTGGTGGCGAAGCCGGGATGCACCCGTCGAATATTCACGACAATGCTTACGCCTTCGGTACGGTGGATTTCACCGGCGACATGCCGGTTATCCTCGGCCCCGATGGCCCGTCGCTCGGCGGGTTTGTTTGCCCGGCAACGGTGATTACTGCCGATTTATGGAAGCTCGGTCAATTGCGCGCGGGTGATAAAATTCGTTTTATTCCTGTTATCCTCGATACCGCTGTTGCTATCGAAGCCACACAGAAAAAAAGTTTGCAGCATCTTGCTGATCAATCACCTGCACCTTCAGTCGCCGTGACGGAACTGCCCTCGCCTATTGTGGGGCGACTGAGCGCAGAGACCTGCGGCGAAGATATTGTTTACCGTGTGGCTGGTGACCATTTTCTGTTGGTTGAATACGGCCCGCTGGAACTGGATATCAAGTTGCGTTTTCGCGCTCATGCACTGATGCAATGGTTGCAAAAAAATTTGCTGCCCGGCTTGCGCGAACTCACGCCGGGAATTCGTTCCTTGCAAGTTCATTACGACAGCCAAACACTGTCACTGGCGCAATTACTCGACCACTTGCAACGCGGTGAGCACGCGCTTGCACAACAGCTCGCCGAATTAAGCGTACCCTCGCGCATCGTGTATTTACCGTTGAGCTGGGATGACGAAGCCTGCAAGCTGGCGATTCAAAAATACGTGCAATCAGTGCGTGCCAACGCGCCCTGGTGCCCCAGCAACCTGGAGTTTATCCGGCGCATCAATGGTCTGGATTCGATTCAGGACGTGAAAGATATTTTATTCAATGCGTCTTATCTGGTGATGGGCCTTGGCGATGTGTATCTCGGCGCGCCCGTTGCCACGCCGACTGATCCGCGTCATCGGCTGGTGACCACCAAATATAATCCGGCCCGCACCTGGACGGCGGAAAACTCCGTCGGCATTGGTGGCTCCTATTTGTGCGTGTACGGTATGGAAGGTCCCGGCGGTTATCAATTTGTCGGGCGCACCTTGCAGATGTGGAACCGCTATCGCCAAACCAAAGAATTTGCCGAACCCTGGCTGTTGCGCTTCTTTGACCAAATTCGTTTTTATGAAGTATCCAACGCGGAATTACAGGATATTCGCCGTGATTTTCCGCAAGGTCGTTATCCGTTACGGATTGAAGAAAGCCACTTCAGCCTGAAAGAATACGAAATATTTCTCGAACAAAATGCGCAAGACATCGCCGCGTTTACGCAGCAACGCGAACAGGCGTTTGATGAAGAGTTAGCACGCTGGCATGCGAACGGGCAGTTTAATTATGAGCAGGCGGACGTTGTTGAAGAAACACTGGAAAACGACATCCCGGAAGGTGCTATTTGCGTGGATAGCTCTGTATCCGGCAGTGTATGGCAAACACAAATCCAACCCGGCCAGCTTGTTAATGCGGGCGATGTGTTGTTGATCCTTGAGTCGATGAAGATGGAGATCAATATCACCGCGCCCTGTGCGGGCAAGGTTGTGCAAGTGTTGAAAACGGAAGGTTCGCGTGTGCAAGCGGGGCAGACGTTGGTGGTGATGGAAAACGTGGAGTAAAAAAGGGGCTGGTGTCGGATTACGCTGCGCTAATCCGACCTACGGGTTCAGTCATCTCCGCGACATGTAGGTCGGATTAGCCGCCCAGCGGCGTAATCCGACAAGCCATCACGCCGGTATTGTGCGATCTGCCGCCCAATGACGCAGCTGATTAATTTGCTCCGCCATCACCACCGACAAGGGACTGGTGGACGCAATTTCCTGCAACAGCAATTGCGTATCCACCGCTTTACCTTGCGATGCAGCGTTATACAACCCCGCCACAATCACTTGTTCAATTTCAGAGCCGGAAAAACCTTCACTCGCCACCGAAAGCTGTTGCAAGTCGAATTGATCCGCGAGGCAGTTACGTTTATTTAAATGAATCGCAAAGATATCCTTGCGCACTTCTGCGTCCGGCAGATCGACAAAAAAGATTTCATCCAGTCGCCCCTTGCGAATTAATTCCGGCGGTAATTGGCTGATGTCGTTACTGGTGGTCACAATAAACACGCGTGTGCGGCGTTCGGCCATCCAGGTCAACAACGTGCCCAACAAACGCTGCGAGGTACCGTTGTCGCTGCTGCCCTGGCTCATGCCTTTTTCAATTTCATCGAGCCATAAAACGCAGGGCGACATCGCATCTGCCAGCTTCAAGGCTTCGCGCAGATTGCGTTCGGTTTCACCATGGTATTTGTTGTAGAGCGCGCCCACATCCAGCCGCAACAAGGCAATGCCCCACAAACTCGCCACCGCTTTGGCGGCCAAACTTTTGCCACCGCCTTGCACACCCAGCAGCAAAATACCTTTAGGCCGATCCAGATTGCTGTCATCACTGCAGAAGGCTTCGCGGCGCGCCATCAACCAGCGTTTTAAATTGTGCAACCCGCCCACTTGCGAAAAGTTTTCCGTTTGCGGTTCAAAGTTCATCACGCCTTCCATATCCAGCAGCGCGAACTTGGCTTTGTTGATACGCGGCAAATCATCTTCAGTTAAGGCGCCGTCGTTCCAGATTGCGCCACGCACCAGACGCCGCGCATCGCTCACGCTCATGCCTTGTAAATTGCTGACGAGTTTTTTCAGGGTGAGGTTGTCGGTTTTTACGCGCGTACCGGCATGACGGTCGGACCAGTCTTTGGCTTCCTCGCGGATAATCTCCATGAGCTTGTCGTCGGTGGGCAGGCTCAGGGAATAGGAAACGCTGTAGCGCGATAACTCCGGTGGCAAACGCAATTGATAACTTAAAAACACCAGCGTGTGCGGCACGGCAAAATGATTGAGGGCAATGTCCTTCAGCAAGCGCACCACGTTTGGCTGGTCCGCTAAAAAGGGATGCAGATCACACAGGGCGTAAATACCTGGCTGGGTCTGACTTTTGATATGTTTCAACGCGTCTTCCGCACTATTGTGCTCACTGCCACGCGGCACCAGTTGCGGCCCGAAACTCATGCGCGACAAGCCTTCGGTCACCGACCAGCGATACAAATCCTTGCCGTGTTTATTCGCCACGCGCAGCAACACATCCAGCGCTTTTTTTTCTTCGAAGGTCTCGATCACCACCAGGGGAATACGGGAATCGAGTATGTGTTTCAGTTCATTGGCATCTTGCACGCTAGCGTCCTCAGTGACACGATCAGCGCGCAAGCATGCAATGAAGCCGTTAAAACTGCAATCCCCGTCAGGGACCGGTTACGGTCAGGGTTTGGCGTTGCCGCACATCCTGGCTGGATGCACCCACCTGGATTTCATAACGGCCGGGATCAACCGCGTAAGTATTTTTCCGGTCATCGTAGTGGGTAAAATCCCGGGCCGGTTTGAGCGTAAAACTCACTCGCTGTGTCTCGCCCGGTTGCAGGTTCACCCGCGCCACGCCACGCAATTCTTGCCGTGCGCGTTCACGTTGCGGGTCCAGCGGATGAACATAGAGTTGCACCACTTCGTCGCCCGCACGCTTGCCAATATTCTTCACTTGCACCGACACACTCACCTCATCCTCTAACGCGGGCTTACGATTATCCAGCGTTAATCCGGAATACTGGAAACGGGTGTAGGACAACCCGTGGCCGAAGGGATACAGAGGTTCTCCGGTAAAGTACCGGTAGGTGCGTCCCTTCATCACGTAATCGTCAAACGGCGGAAGTTTTTCGTCGGCTTTATAAAAGGTAACCGGTAAACGGCCTGCGGGATTCACATCTCCGAATAACACATCGGCGACGGCATTGCCACCGCGCTGGCCGGGGTACCAGGCCAGCAGGATCGCGGGCAGTTTTTCCTGGGCCCAATCCACCGCCAGTGCAGAACCGCTGGTCAGCACGAGCACCACAGGCTTGCCCGTTGCGTGCAGCGCTTCCAGGAGTTTTTGTTGCGGCGCTGGCAAACGCAGATCCGTGCGATCACCACCGGCAAAACCGGGATAGTTCACCTTCATCTCCTCGCCTTCCACGTCACCGGTCAGGCCACCAACGAATACAATAACCTCGGCTGCCTGCGCGGCCGCCATGGCTTCTTCGTAGGGGGATTTTGCACCGGGCATCCGCCAGGCCAGACGAATCTCGGCATCGCGGGCGTCTTCAAAATATTCGAGCGTGATGGGATAAGCCTGACCCGCTTCAAGATCGATAAAGACGCTTTTGCTGTGCACGCGCTCGGCCAGTTGCCAAGCATCGATAAGCGTTTTACCGTTCACGGACAACCGGAAGCCATCGTTAGCGCCCACACTGATTTCGTAACGGCCTGTGACTGGCGGTGTCAACTCGCCCGTCCAACGCACGCTGAAACCATCGCCCGCCAAACCTTGCACCATATCCAGTTCGCCGCGCGCTACCAGATCATCGGTAGGCGAACCGCGATCCCAGCGAAAAGCTATCCGGGGATCGATGCGGGTCAGCACCGGTTTGCCCTGCAATTCCATACCGCGAAAATATTCCGCCTGTAGTCCTTGCTGGTTCGCATCGGCGGCGGGCCGTAAAAATGCCGGTTCAATGACCGGTGCAGCGCGCGGCTCTTCGCGCCCCTGTACCAGGTCAGCGCCGCGCGCATAGAGCACCTTGGTGTTGGGAGAAACAGCAGCACGAATGCCCTGCAAGACGGTCACCGGTGCAGCGGGTGTGCCGTAGTAATTTCCCAGTAGCGACATGACATCGTCAGCCGTCGGGCCAATAACCGCGAGGGTGCCGATGTCTTTGGCG
>CAMPIG010000117.1 GCA_946886255.1 uncultured Cellvibrio sp.
TCTCCCGTCTTCCGGCCGCTCATGGCCTGCCCGGCTGCCGCCTGTCCACCGCTACAGACTCCGGGTCTGCCGCGATCGCCGGGCCGCCGCATGATTCATGTGACTGCAAATCGGTTCAAACGAAATCGAGCAGGAGCTTGAGGTTCAGGTCGAATCCGAAGCCAACCAGTACATCCCGTTTTCGCTCGACGAGGTGAGTTTAGATTTTTGCGTTATTGGTCCGAGTAAAAACGCGCCCGGGGACGTTGACGTTCTGATTGCTGCCTCCCGGCGCGAAAAAGTCCAGGACCGACAGGGCTTGGCGGAGGCTGCTGGGTTGAAGCCCGTGGTGGTCGATATTGAATCCCATGCATCGCGATTGGCTGCAGGGCGTCTCATTGAAGCGCTGCCGAATAAAGGCGTCGATGCGATGGTGGCGCTTTTCGAGGTGGGAGCCTTGACGACCAGTATGCAGGTGATTCGAAACGAAGAGGTTCTGTACGACCGCGACCAAGCCTTCGGCGGCGCCCAGTTGACCCAACTGATTGTTCGGCAATATGGTTTCTCTGTGGAAGAAGCCGAGAGTAAAAAGCGCAGCGGTGATTTGCCGGAAGACTATCAATCAGCGGTCCTTCGTCCTTTTGTCGACAGCATGGCCCAAGAGATTGGCCGAGCCCTCCAATTCTTCTTCACCAGCACGCCCCACAACCGTGTGGACCACATCATGCTGGCTGGCGGCTCTGCCCCACTACCGGGGCTAACCGAGGCGGTCACCCAGCAAACCGGTTTTGCGTGCAGTGCTGTCAATCCATTCGACGGTATGGAAATCGGAAGTTCCGTGCGACTGAAAAAAATGGTGCGTGAAGCACCATCGTACCTGACCTCGTGCGGTCTCGCTATGCGGAGGTTTCTGCAGTGATTCTTATCAATCTTTTGCCTCACCGCGAGGAGGCTCGTAAACGCCGCAAGGAGGCCTTTCAGGCGACGATGTTTGCATCGTTTTTGTTGGGGCTTACTATTGCTGGAGCCATATATTGGTGGTTTCAGATCATGATCACGGATCAGCAGAACAAGAACACTTTTCTTCAGCAGGAGATCAAGGTGTTGGAGGGGCAGATTAAAGAAATTGCCTCCATCGAAGATGAAATTGCATCTTTACGTGCGCGCCAGAAGGCCGTGGAAGATCTTCAGTCAGACAGAAATTTGCCTGTTCACTTGCTTACTGAGTTAGTTAAGCAGCTTCCTGATGGGGTGTATGTCACAGCGATTAGACAATCTGGACAAACAATTACTATGCAGGGAATGGCTCAATCCAATGAGCGAGTTTCCGAGCTGCTTCGTAACTTGGCTAGCAATACTCCTTGGTTGGCCAAGCCGGAGCTCGTGGAAATTACTGCCAGTGTTGTGGCTCTGACTCAGCGTGATCAACGCAGGGTCTCATCTTTCAATTTGAGGTTCCAGTTAGTACGCGCCAGTGACGCCCAAAAAACTATAGCGGCGGCGACTGCTACGGCCTCTTCGCCCGCCGGGGGTAAATGACATGGCGAAAACAAAGGAAAAAACTGTTGACTTCGCCCAGCGTATGGAGTCGATTCAGCGACAATTTAGGAACTTAGATACCCGAGATCCAGCACTTTGGCCCGCTTTGCCGAAGGTAATTCTTTGCGTCTTTATCGCCGTTGTGGTTGCTGCTATATCGTGGTTTGCGTTTCTGCAAGATTATGAGGTGCAATTAGAGGGAGAACGTGCTAAAGAACTGGCTCTGAGGACTGATTACCAGCAAAAACTGGTGAAAGCTGTTAGTTTGGATGCGTTGAAAAAGCAGCGAGAGCAAATTCAGCAATACGTTATTCAGTTGGAGAAACAACTCCCAAGCAAAGCTGAAATGGCGGCGTTGTTGTCAGACATCAATCAGTCTGGTTTGGGGCGGAGTTTGCAGTTCGAGCTTTTTCGGCCTGGGCAAGTGGTCGCTCGAGATTATTATGCGGAGTTGCCAATTTCCATCCGAGTAACTGGAAAGTACCATGATATTGGGGCTTTTGCATCGGATGTCGCGCATTTATCACGCATCGTAACGTTGAACAATATATCGATTACGCCGGGAGTCCGTGACGGGCTAATTATGGATGCTACCGCACGTACCTTTAGATATTTAGATCCAGAGGAAATTCAGGCTCAGAAGAAGGCTGGGGGGGCTAAGTAATGAGGATAAATACGCTGTTGCTTCTCGTTTGCTGCTCTTTTGCCATTGCTGGTTGTGGTCCTTCGGGTGAAGATGAATTAAGAGTTTGGATGGCTGAACAGCGGGCAAGCACCAAACCAAGCGTACAGCCCTTGACTGAACCGAAAAAATTTATTCCCGAGCCATATGGTCAAGAGGGTGCCGTCGAACCTTTCAATCAAATTAAATTGACTCTGGCATTGAAACGTGATGCCAATCAAGTGGCCTCAAATGCCGCGCTGATTGCGCCGGAAATGGCGCGGCGTAAAGAGCCGTTAGAAGCTTTTCCGCTGGATTCGATGGCGATGGTGGGGAGTTTAAATAAATCAGGAGCGCCAACCGCATTGATAAAAATTGACAATCTAATTTATCAAGTGAAGGTAGGTAGTTATCTCGGGCAAAACTATGGAAAAGTGATGCGGATTGCTGAGAATTCGATTCAGCTGCGCGAGATAGCGCAGGACGCAACTGGGGATTGGATAGAGCGTTTCTCAACGCTTGATCTTCAAGAGGGTAAAAAATGAAACAAAATAGTGGCACATTACTTAATTATTGCCGTGGCGCTGCTATAGGCGTTTCAATGATTTTCCTCTCATTCCGTGCAATAGCCGGGGGGGATATCAGCGCTGTTTCTGGCAGCGTTCAGGCTGGTGTGGAGACGGTGAGAATAGATTTTTCTGAGCCGATTTTGTCCTCTCCCACGGGGTTCGCAACGCAGACGCCGGCACGTATCGCACTGGATTTCCAGGGTGTTGGAAATGGTACGGGTAAATCGGGGTATGATATTAACCTCGGTAATTTGAAGTCAGTCAATATCGTGCAAGCGGGGGACCGCTCACGTATTGTTTTGAGTTTAAAGACTCCTTCTTCATACAAAACTGAAATTCAAGGGAAATCGTTATTTATTTCTCTGGAGTCCTCGGTTGTGGTCGGTGGCGCTCCTGCTCAAATCGCGACTTTTTCGGAGAGTCAGAATAATAATATTTTGCCTTTGAGGGATATAGATTTTCGCCGTGGTGCGGATGGGGCTGGAAGAGTAATCGTCAACCTCTCCAGTAATCAAGTTGGTGTTGATTTGCAGCAGCAACCAAAAGGTATTGTAATTGAATTTATGCGATCCTCGCTCCCTGAAGGTTTGCGTCGAAAACTGGATGTTACGGATTTTGGAACGCCCGTGCAAACTGTGACCACAAGTCAAGCTGGCGAGCGTGTTCGCATGCTCATCGAGTCGAATGGAGAGTGGGAACACAGTGCATACCAGAGCGATAACCAGTTTGTTGTAGAAATTCGGCAGAAAAAAGTAGATCTTACTAAGCTGACCCAAGGTCCTGGATATTCCGGAGAGAAGTTATCTTTGAATTTTCAAAATATTGAAGTTAGATCGTTATTGCAGGTTATTGCTGATTTTACCAACTTCAATATAGTCACGTCTGATACTGTCACTGGAGCGTTAACATTGAGGCTCAAGGATGTACCTTGGGACCAAGCGCTGCAAATTATCATGGATGCCAAAGGTCTTGGCATGCGAAAAACAGGGTCGGTTTTATGGATTGCGCCTAAGGACGAGATAGATGCTCGTACAAAGAAGGATTTTGAAGCTGCGCAGGCTATTCAAAAATTAGAGCCTCTCAAGACGCAAGCTTTTCAGCTCAACTATGCCAAGGCTTCTGATCTCCTTGCACAATTAACAGCTAGTTCAGGGTCACCAGGGGGTACTGCAACGAGGTTTCTGTCAGAGCGCGGTAGTGCGATCTCGGAGCCTAGAACAAATCAGTTGTTCGTGACTGATACCCCTGGTAAATTGGAGGAGGTACGTCTGTTATTGGCCAGTTTAGACGTGGCCGTGCGACAGGTATTGATTGAGGCGAGAATTGTGGAGGCTCGTGACACCTTTGGCCGGTCATTGGGGGTCCGCTTAGGCGCTACTGATTTGCGTGCTAACAGGGGGGGGGACGGTGGCTACGGTATTGGAGGCAACAATCGAGTTGCTTTTGGCAGTTCGTACAGCGATGCCGTTGCATCTAGCGGCGCGGGCGGTACAACAAATACAGGCGGTAATTTTGTCAACCTACCTGCGAGTCTCTCCAATGTGAACAGTGTTGGTAGTTTTGCGCTGTCGATATTCAATTCTGCAGCGAATCGCTTTCTTACTTTAGAGCTTTCGGCAATGGAAGCCGATGGTAAAGGGCGAATAGTTTCCAGTCCCCGTATTATTACGGCTGATCAGACGAAGGCATTGATTGAGCAAGGTACAGAGTATCCGTACGCTGTTACCGCTCCCAATGGAGCCACGACCCTAGCTTTCAAGAAAGCAGTACTCAAGCTTGAAGTGACGCCTCAGATAACTCCAGAGGGAAATATTATTCTTGACTTGGATGTAAACAAGGATAGCCGAGGTGAAACAACGACACAGGGTGTCGCTATTGATACTAAGCATGTTAAGACGCAGATTCTTATTGAGAATGGTGGAACAGTTGTGATCGGTGGGATTTTTGAAATGGAAGAAACCAATCAGGAAAACAAAATTCCTTTTTTTGGTGATGTTCCAGTGGTAGGCAATCTCTTTAAAAATCGAACAAAAGAATCCACCAAGCGCGAAATGCTTGTTTTCATTACGCCAAAGGTAATTTCGGATAATGGCCCTAGAAAATAACTAATTCTTTATTAATAGACTATGAAAAAACTATTTAAAGCCTTGCTTGCTATCACTGTAAGCGTGATGGTTGTCGCTTGTGGCGGCGGCGGCGGCGGCGGCGGCACTCCGAACGGTCCATCCGCAACCTTGAGAGTCTACCCCCCTGTGAGCGCAATTAGTTTGCCTGTGGGCGCTAGTGGGTCCACAGATATTGAAGTGCGTGGCGGTAAAGCACCTTATGGTGTAATCAGCTCCGATGCCTCCGTTAGTGCTTTTCTTTCAGCTGACGGGATACTATTTATTTCTGGAAATAGTGATGGGACTTCAACGTTAACGGTATACGACGAGAGTCTCCCTGTTCAGCAAGTGAAAATTACTGTAACCGCCAAAGCGGTTCCATTGGTCAGCAGTGCCGGAACTGCAGTTACATTGCGGCCGAATCAGTCCCTTCAGTTCAATGTGCGGGGTGGTGTTGGTCCATATTCTGTTAACAGTTCAGATACAAGCACTGTCAGTGCATCTATCTCTGGATCTACGGTGACGCTTCTCGGACTTCCGAAAGCAGGAACTGCGACTATTTTGATCACTGATGCGGCAGGTGCTACGTTAAGTGTCACGGCCACAGTGCAGGTGGGCACGATGTCGGTTTCGCCTGCCTCTATCACTGGGCCCGCTGGTACCAGTAATTCTGTGACTGTCAACGGTGGCGTGGCTCCGTACACCGTGAGTTCAACTAACACCGCTGTTGCTACAGCGACTATCTCCGGCTCATCTGTGTCGGTATCACTGGTCTCGCAAGGTGCATCTGATATCAAGATTACGGATGCAGCTGGTACCTCAGTGGTGGTTTCTGTTACTGTGACCACTAATGTCTTGCAGGTTTCACCTGCTAGTCAAACAGTGGATGAAAAGAGTGCGACCTCCACAACTCTTACTTATTTGATCGCAGGAGGCACTGCGCCTTATACTCCCTTGGTGAGTCCGGCTGACAAAGCCTTTTTCACCACACTATCCGTAGCTGCCAACACGCTGACAGCGACCCTTCCTGATTCCACCACGGGTCCGAGATGTGTAACTGCTGATAAGGTGATTCCAATCGACGTTTACGACTCAAAACTCGTTAAGCAAACTGTTTCAGTGACGATTAAAGACGGCGGTGCTGTGGCTTGCCCATGATGATGCTTTAGTCTAAATAAAAGGCCAATTTTATATTGGCCTTTTTTGTTTTGGTGACTGTAATTTGGTGTGGGTGATAAAATATGAATGTGATCAATATTGATTTGGGTGATAGAACTTATGAAATACTAGTGGGTGAAAACATCGACTTGGTTCAGTCGCTCAAAGGCATTGTTTCCGATTTTCGGATGGCTGTAATTGTTACAAATGTTATTGTTGCTGGGTATCATTTAGATCGAGTAAAAAAATCTCTAGCTCGAATATTCGAGGACGTTCGTGTTATCGAGCTGCCAGATGGTGAGTCTCATAAGAGTTGGGATTCTTTAAACAATATATTTCACTCACTTTTGAGTTGGCAATGTGATCGAAAGACGACCCTGTTCGCTCTTGGTGGCGGTGTGGTTGGTGATCTAACTGGCTTCGCGGCTGCCACCTATATGCGTGGTATACCATTTGTACAGTTGCCCACGACATTGCTCGCTCAAGTTGACTCTTCGGTAGGTGGGAAAACTGCGATTAATCATCCGTTGGGGAAAAACATGATAGGGGCTTTTTACCAGCCTCAGCTGGTCATCTGCGATTTTTGTACATTGAGTACTCTGCCTGATCGTGAGCTTCGCGCTGGTTTAGCTGAGGTTATTAAATATGGGCCGATTGCAGATATCGCCTTCATGGAATGGCTGGAGCAAAACTTGAACGCAGTTATGGCCAAGGAGGCCGCGGTACTTGCTCATGTGGTTCAGCGTAGTTGTGAGATCAAAGCTTGGGTCGTAAGCAAGGATGAGAAGGAGTCAGGCTTGCGCGCTATATTGAACTTTGGTCACACTTTTGGTCACGCCATCGAAGCAGGGATGGGCTACGGCGTTTGGTTACATGGAGAGGGTGTTTCGGCCGGGATGGTCATGGCCGCTGAACTCTCCCGACGCTTGGGGTTGGTAGACGCTGACTTTGTTCAGCGGCTGATCTCTTTGATCCAGCTCGCTGGTTTACCCACCAAAGGGCCAGTATTAGATGCTAACGACAACGCCGGTCGATATTTGGAGTTGATGCGGATTGATAAAAAAGCCGAAGCAGGCGAAATTCGGTTTGTTGTGATCGATGGCCCCGGTAGAGCACTCGTACGCCCGGCACCAGACTCCTTGGTCCGTGAAGTTATTGATGCCTGCTGCGAGTGAATATTTGTGGTTCTTGGATTGCCTTTTTCGAGAAGCGTAGGTGCCGTTTGATGAGGGGCTACTAAGGTGATTGGGCTCGTAGATCTGTTGCCCTTCGCATCTGCCCCCGCGCAGACCCGCGGTCGGCGCCATTCGGAGTGTCCGCCGCCCACTCGAACTGAATACCAGCGCGACCGCGACCGAATCGTCCATTCCACGGCATTCCGACGGCTTGTCTACAAGACACAAGTCTTCCTCAACCACGAGGGGGATCTATTTCGTACCCGGCTAACTCATTCGTTAGAAGTCGCGCAACTCGGGCGATCCATCGCACGGTCGCTACAGATTAACGAAGACTTGGTTGAGGCCATCTCTTTAGCCCACGACTTGGGGCATACCCCGTTCGGGCATGCGGGGCAGGACGCCTTGAATGGCTGCATGGCCGACTTTGGAGGCTTTGAACACAACTTGCAGAGCTTGCGAGTGGTGGACAAGCTGGAAGAACGATACCCGTTGTATGACGGACTCAATCTCACATTCGAGACCCGAGAAGGGATTCTCAAACACTGCTCGCGCACTCATGCTTTACAGTTGGAGAGCGAGGAGCCCAATGGTGTCGGTGCTCGCTTCCTGCGCAATGAGCGGCCGAGCCTGGAGGCGCAGTTGTGCAACTTGGCTGATGAGATTGCGTACAACGCGCACGATATTGATGACGGCGTGCGCTCGGGGTTGATTACCCTGACGCAGCTGCAAGAAGTGCCCTTGTTCGATGCATACCGTTCGGCAGCCCAGATGGAGCATCCCGACCTCTCCGCCCCATCCATGCAGCGCCGCTTGTTGTATGAGGCGATACGGCGGATGCTGAGTGCGCAGGTGTACGACGTCATTGACACCACAAAAGCCGCGCTGCACGAGCATGCACCAGCCCATCCGGATGAGGTGCGGAAGCTCCCAGTTCTGGTGAGCTTCAGTGGTGAGATGCGCGAGCGCTCTACCGTACTCAAGCGGTTCCTCTTCAAGCATCTGTACCGGCATCCCCGGGTCATGGAGACTACGGGCCATGCCCAAGAAATCGTGCGTGAGTTGTTCGATGCCTATATGGTCCAGCCTCAAGAAATGAAAGCTGCCTTTACCGCGCGAGCCCTGGAGGGCGACAGGTATGGAAGAGCGCGGGAGGTCGCCGACTTCATTGCCGGGATGACGGACCGCTTTGCGGTGCGGGAGCATGAGCGCCTGACAGGGCGCCGACTGCTGCAGGAATAGCGCCCGGTTCCGTGGCGGAGCGAGATGCGTTGATTTTGGGGGTGGCTCGTCCCTGGTGTAGCGCGACTTCAGGCTGGGGTAGATGTGGCCGCCTGAAGCGTGTTTGCTGTGTGGGCTTGCGCATCTATTCTTTTCCTCCGCTGCCCTCCCGCCGATGTGAGCGTGCACTGAGGTGTTCATGAGGCTTCCGGGTGGGACTGCCGCTATCGCGAGATCTGCCAACAACTCACACCGATAAAATCCCATCTCTATCCCTGCGCTTCTGCGCGCACCCATGACATCTTCCTCCACCAACGCCGCTAAGGCGCTCCCCCATTTTGTATCCACTGATACCTACGTCCAGGACACTGTCTGGTGGTTGGAGCGGGCCGTCATTGGATTGAATCTCTGTCCATTTGCCAAGTCGGTGCATGTCAAAGGGCAAATTCACTATGTGGTGAGCTTGGCCACGACCGGGGAGGATGTGCTGGAGGTGTTGCGCGAAGAACTTCAGGCGCTCGCAAAAACACCCGCAGAAGTCAGGGACACCACCTTGCTGGTGATGCCGCATTGCCTGCAGGATTTTCTGGATTTCAACGACTTTCTTGGTGACGTGGAGGACGTGGTGCACGTTCTCGGGTTGGCGGGCACGCTGCAGGTCGCAAGCTTTCACCCGCAGTTTCAGTTCGCCGGCACAGATGCGGACGACGTGACTAATTGCACCAATCGCGCTCCATACCCTACGCTGCACTTGTTGCGCGAGGCCAGCATTGATCGGGCGGTGTCGGTCTTTCCCGAGGCGGAAACCATCTTTGAGCGCAACATGGAAGTACTTGAAGAGATGGGCATGGCCGGTTGGCTGGCGTTGGACGTGGGCCCTCATGACAAAGGCGGTGCGAACATGGCCGCCACTGCCGCCAGCGATGACAATCCGCCAGCACAAGGCACCGGTTTATGAATAAAAAGAACCCATCTGCAGTGACGACCGACAAGCGAATTCGCGATGCGGGAAAATCCAAGAACGAGAGTGCTGAGCTGCAGGAACTGCGCCCTGGCCAATCGGTAGAGCTGCTCAAGGAGCTGCACATCCTCACGCGGGATGGCCGTCTCAATCAGGACTCACGCCGCAAGCTCAAGCAGGTCTACCACCTGTTCAACTTCATCGAGCCCCTGCTCACGGAGCTGTCCGCCCAAGGCGGTGGGCCCACGTTGGCGGACCACGGCGCGGGCAAGTCCTATCTGGGTTTCATCCTGTACGACCTGTACTTCAAGGCTCTGGGCCACGGGCGTATCTACGGGGTGGAGACCCGGGCGGAACTGGTAGAGAAGTCGCGGGTGCTCGCGCAGCGCCTTCATTTTGAGCGGATGTCGTTTCTCAATCTATCCGTGGCCGAGTCTGCGGATGCCCGTGAGTTGCCCGACCAGATCGATGTGGTCACCGCCTTGCATGCTTGCGACACCGCCACTGACGACGCGATTGCCTTCGGGCTGCAAAAAAAGGCCCGGGCCATGGTTCTGGTGCCCTGTTGCCAAGCGGAGATGGCAGCCTGCCTGCGCCAAGGCAAGGCCTTGCAGTTGGCGCGCACGCCCCTGGCGGAACTGTGGCGTCACCCCTTGCACACCCGCGAACTCGGCAGCCAGGTGACCAATGTGCTGCGCTGCCTGTACCTGGAGGCCAATGGCTACCAGGTCACTGTGACCGAGCTGGTGGGATGGGAGCACAGCATGAAGAATGAACTCATCATCGCGCGCTACACCGGACAGAAAAAACGCAGCGCGGCCGAGCGGTTGCGGGCGCTTCTCGGCGAATTTGGCCTGGAACACGCCATGGGGGCGCGGTTTGGCATTGGTGTGGTGGCAGACCCAGTGGAGAACTTGGCTACGCATTGACGCGTACCCAAAAGGCGCGCAAGGGCAGGCCAGAATCAAGCATGCGCCTCGCTATCTTCGTGGCGGATGATGGGCGTCGCCAGCTTGCATCGATGAGAAATAGGGGACAGGTCTATGATCGTAACTCCCATATTCCTGATCAAGACCCATGGCCCGTTTGCCACGCCTGACCCTGCCGGGTCATTTGCACCATGTCATCCTGCGGGGCAACAACCGCCAGCCGATCTTCCACGGAGTGGAAGATTTCGACGCGCTTCTGGCGCTGTTGATGGACAACGCGCAGAAATATGCCGCGGCCGTCCATGCCTATGTGCTGATGGACAACCACTTTCACCTGCTGGTTACGCCAGCCTCACAAGACGGACTGCCCCAGATGATGCAGGCAGTGGGGCGCCGGTATGTGCAGTACTTCAACCGCCGACATGCCCGCACAGGTACTTTGTGGGAGGGGCGCTACCGTTCCACGGTATTGCAGCCGGAACGGTATTTGCTGGCGTGCATGGTGTACCTGGACCTCAACCCTGTGCGGGCCGGATTGGTGCAGCAGCCCGCTGACTACGCCTGGTCCAGCCATGCACATTGGTTGGGCTTGCGCAACGACCGGTGGTTGACGCCCCATGCCCTGTATTGGGCTTTGGGCAACACCCCGTTTGCGCGCGAGGCCGCCTATGCCGCACTGGTTCAGGCGGGCCTGGGGGCGTCGGTGCAAACGGCTTTGACCGACTCGGCGCTCAGCGGTTGGGCTTTGGGCGATACCGAGTTTCTTGCGGGCCTGCAACAGCAGACCCTGCGCCGCGTGACTCGAGGAATGCCTGGCAGGCCTCGAATGGAAAAAAATCATGCGAAAACCGACGGAGGCGCATGAAATTATTGGCCTCATTGCTATTAATTTTAATATGTCCCCAATAATATGCTTGTGTGAGTTCTGGTTTGTTTAATTGGAATCTGACCCCAATTAAATTGCTTGCCAAAATATGCTGCAATGCACTAACCTCGGCTCCCCTGCGAAAAATATAGGAGTGCGCCATGACCACGGCTGCCGAGATCCAGCATCT
>CAMPIG010000118.1 GCA_946886255.1 uncultured Cellvibrio sp.
TTAATTAAAACTCCCAGTTAACCCCACCGGTAATCTGATACGCACTCGTATCCGCATAACTGCTCACGACCTTACCGGAGATAAATGTCGATACGCCGTTAGGCAGGACAAACGCGGTGCTGACATCCCATTGGTAAAACAAACTGTCCGCCGAATCCGCACGCAATTCAAAATTACCCAGGGCATCAGCGTCTGTCAGATTAAACCCGATGTAGTCATTACTCAGATGCGCTTGATTCACCGCACTGAAACGCACGCTCGGAATCATCACGCCCCAATCCATCGCGAGGGTATAGCTGGTATCCACACCCAGGCTGGTGTTGAGTTGCTCGTGGGTTTGGTCTTCAGCAGAGGTCAGCCAGGGTGAATCAC
The DNA here is from genome assembly GCA_946886255.1 of uncultured Cellvibrio sp. The sequence goes on from CAMPIG010000118.1 coordinate 373, forward strand.
CGGTTTCCGCAAACGCATCTACCTGCGTATTGAGATAATCCAGACGCACAAATGGCTTGAGCGCCAGGGCGCCGGGTTGCCAGTTGTATTCAAACTGCGTGCTCACACTGAACTGGTCGCTGCCGTAATCGCTGTTGGCGACGGACACGTCCGGGAAACGGATGATGCGCTGTGCTTCGGTATCACCGGAGGCATAACCCATCTGCAGGTCGAGACTGAGCGGACCGCTGTACCAGGACAGGAAGCCGGTCAGGCTGATGACATCGGAATCCATGGTGCCGCCGTCGTTAGCGAAGTCGACATCGTAAGAAGCCCAATCCACCGCCGCGCCCAGATTCAGGTTGCTGTTAACGCGATAGCCCAACCCGAGCAGCACGCCGACAGCTTCGGATTCATAACCCGCTTCGCGCCAGGTCTGGCTGCGTTCGAAGCTCTCCATTTGCACGGACGTCAGCACCGTCCAGGGCGAATCAAAACCATCACCCGCCGCGCCGCCGGTAGGCAGCATATGATCGTTAAAACCGACCACTGCACCGCCACTGCCGCTACGCATTTGCGCCATGCCCTGATAAATACGCGAGGTTTTATTGCGGCTGTTTTCTGCCAGCAAGCGACTCTGGATTAACGCCTCATCCGGCGCGATCTCGGCCATGATGGGATTGAGATCGCTTTCAGCGGCTTCGGCATACAACAAATCACAACTGCTATCCAGCTGCGCGGACAATTCACCGGCATTACAGGCGTCTTCCAACATGCCGGCCACGGCTTTGTTACGCGCTCCGTCCACGTATAACTCGAAGGCAAAATTCGGTTCGGGCTCTGGTTGCGGCTCCGGTTCGGGTTCGGGCTCTGGCTCCGGTTCGGGCTCCGGCTCGGGTTCTGGCTCAGTCACTTCTACGGTCACGACGGTCGAGCCACCGTAACCGGAATCGTCCACCACAAAATATGTAAAGGTATCGGTGCCGACGAAGTCTTCGCTGGGCGGGGTGTAAACAAGCTGATTGGTTTCACTGTCCAGAATCACCGAGCCATATCCGGTCGATGTGGAATCAAAACTGTCGATAAAGAGATTGTTGTTCTCAATGTTATCCGAGGTATCGTTGGCCAATACATCAATGGCAATCGAGCCGGTGCCCTGTATCATGGTCGCCGTATCAGGGGCAGCGATCGCGTCTGCATTGGCCTGCTGCACCGCAGCGGCTAACAGTAACAAGGGAATGGAATGCAGTGGGTTTGTACAACGTTGCTTCATACAAAATGTCCTTTTGTCGAATGAATTGAATTAAAAAATTACGAGGAGCGAGTACCGCAGATGGCCACACAAACACAAGGGAAAACCATATTGTGTACCTGGGAAATCGGAGGCGAATTGGGACATATTTCGCGCTATTCTGCAATAGTTAAAGCGCTGGAATCGGACGGGCACCACGTTGTGCTCGCACTAAAAGATTTATCGCGCGCGTACCCGTTTTTCTGCAACACCAAAGCCACTTTGATGCAAGCGCCGGTATGGCTACCCAAGGTCACCATGCAACGCCCCATCGCCTGCATTGCCGATACCTTATTGTGCCTCGGCTACCTCGAAACCGATCCGCTCGATTGCTTGGTGCAAGCCTGGGAAAGCATCATCAACAGCGTTAAACCGGACCTGGTGATTTTCGATTACGCGCCCAGCGCAATGATCGCACTGCGCCACGCCCGAATTCCCAAAATTTTAATCGGCACCGGCTTTGCCGATCCTGTCCCCGGCCGCTCCATTGTGGACTGGCGACCCTATCCGCAAGACGACGGACTCGTTACACGGCAGGAAGAGCGCGTACTACAGCAAGTTAACGCCGTACTCGCACGCCGCCAGCAACCCACACTCGCACAACTCACCGATTTGTTTGCGGTAGACCGCGTGATCATCAGCACCTTTCCGGAACTCGATCTTTACAGCCAACGCGACAACGCCGACTACTGCACCGGCCCCACCGCAAAATTGGTCGATAGGCCCGTGAAATTTGCCAGCGACGCCCGCCCGCGCATCCTCGCGTATTTAAAACCGGCGCACCCAAATATTGAATTGCTGGTGACCGCCCTCGCCCGCAGTAAAGCCAGCGTATTTGTCGCCTGCCCCAAAGGCCCGGCGAATTTATTTACGCCCCACGTCAGCGACCGCTTTCAATTCAGTAACGAACTGGTGGACCTGCAAGGCGCCATGGGCGATGTCGACTTATTTGTCGGCCACGGTAACGCGTCATCGGTAAAAGAAAGTCTCGTTGCTGGAAATCCTACGGTTGTTTTACCGATTCAACTCGAACAATTACTCACGGGCAGAAAAGTACAGCAAGCCGGTTTCGGCGTGCTGGTAGAAAAAATACCGGGGCTGGATGAGATGGTAAAACTGCTGGATGACGTGTTGATGAATGGCGACAGTTATCGAGCGAATATTCAGAAGTTATTGGAGCGGCATCCGGCGCCGAGATTGTGTGTCGCGGAGGCGGTGGAAAGCGCGGTGCGAAGGCTGCTTGTCTAACAGGATTTTCGGACAGCGGCTCACATCACACACAAATTCGCGCTAACCGTGCCATAATCGCTGCCGTCGTGTAATCAAGCTTTTTCAAACCATAACTACACAGGAGCTAATAAGATGCAACGCAAAACCCCTACACTATCCGCCGCTGTCATTGCTTTGTTCACGTTGTTGATCATCGCCCCGCTGTCGTTTGCCGAATCCAGCGCAATCGCCACCATGGCGCGCATTCTTACCGAGCTGAATCACTATCCTTCTGCCGAACAAAAGACAACATTGACAGCGATCAGCAAAGACGAGAGCAACAGCGAAGCCACTCGCGCTATTGCTGAAGCGATTCATAACATTGAACACAAAGCCAAAGCCGATGATGTCGCCACGCTGAAAATCATCAGTGAAACAAAATCCACTACTGAAGAAGAAAAGCAACTGGCAGAAATTGTGATGAACCTTAATCACAGCGTGAATGCAGAAACCAAGAAAGCGTTGGAAGCATTGGCAAAATGAGAAGTTGATAGAAGCCGGGGTGGTGTTACGGCATGTACACCATCTCCGTGCGACTCTCCGTACTAGCCCCCTAAACCCAGCAAACGCAAACTGACTACCAAGCCAGGAGCGAAACATCACCCGCATACCTCAATGTAAAGAAATAATAAGTTATGAATCTTGCGCCCTCCGCGAGTGGCATTAAAATTTAAGCGCGTTTAAGCTCGGTGCCGATATCGTTCATGAGGCATCAATAATGCATAATTTAAAAACCTTATTCTTAAGCGCGTTACTAACAGTAGCACCACTTTCGTATGCCGACTTTGTTGACGACTTTAATAATAAATCAGTAGCGGGCTGGGAAACACTCACCGGTGATGGCGATGCGCAATTAAAACTTCTACCAATGGATGGTTTTGTGCGCATGCAAGTTGATGCAACAAAAGACCAACACACTATTTGGTGGACAATAATCAAACGCAATGTCGCCAAGTCGCTGGATATGGATAAACTCAAGACCCCGGATTATGAGCTGCGCGTAGAGGCTCGCGTTCGCCCCAGCCATTCGCCGCGCCGGGTTAATTTTATGATTAACACACAGCGCACAACTGACTTTCACGAACACTTACGCGAGTATGACCTCGGGCAGAATTCTGATTGGCAGGTTATCAGTATGACCACTCGCAACCTCGATGCGGTGCCCGACGATCAAGTCAACGTGCAACTTGGGGTCACCGATTGGGGACCGGGCGAATACTATCTCGATATAGATTATTACCGCGCTCAAGTCGTGAAGGTGAAGGGGGCAAAACCTGATCTGGGCGAGCCGCTCATTTATCATCCGCCGATCCCCCCACTCGACACGTTCAAACAACACATGCGCGTAAAACACGATGCCGTAATTAACGCGGCCTTTCCTGCGGTTAATTTTAATAACTGGCAAGCGGATGGTGTGCGTGTGTTAACCGTTAGTGCGGGCCAATACCCGTTATTGCGGTGGGATCTGCAGAGCTATCGCGGGAAAAAAGCCGATGGCGCTGGTGTGCTGGAGCTCACAACGCAGTCGGTACAGAAGGGTGGTGATTACGTTGGCGCACTCGGTGAAGATTTTGGTATTGAATTTGATAAAGTGCGGGTCATTGAAATTTTTGGTGGCGATGCAGATTGGCAACAAGCCAGCGTAACCTTTGCCAATTTTACGCAGGGGAAAGATTTACAATCATTGGTCAACGGCCAAATGATTTTCGATACAGATGTTGCGCAAACTGATGGAAAAACCTTGGTCACCATCCCCCGCCCGGTATTGCAACGCATGCTCGATGGCACCACGCGCGGGCTTTTATTGAAGCCACTCGGCGCGCTGGAGGCATCCTTCTACGACTCCGAACACGGCAATGGCAGCCAAGCACCTACATTACATTTCAGTACTCGCGCCAAATAAAACGTCGAACCGATGCAAGTATTCTGTGTTAAGGGGTCAATAATGAATCTATTTTTTAAGAAGCTGTTGTTAAGTACATTACTGGTGTTATGTACGGCGATGGGGCTGAGTGGTTGCGCTACGCCAAGCACAACTACCGCGCAGCAGAAAAAAATACACCCTTGGGAAATGCAGGAGATTGTTTTCCTCGCCGAAAAGACTTACGACAATTATTACACCGATGTGGATATGTGGATTCAGCTCAAAGGGCCGGGATTCGACAAGCGCGTGTACGGTTTTTGGGATGGCGACAACCGCTTCGTCGTGCGCCTGGTTGCTACCACGCCGGGCGAGTGGACCTGGCGCAGTGCGTCTAACCACGCTGACGATGCCGGTTTGAATAATCAGTCCGGCGCCTTCACCGCAACCGCATGGTCTGCACGTGAAAAGCAGCAGAACCCTAATCGACAGGGTTTTGTGCGTATCTCACCCAATGGCCGCGCGCTTGAATATGCGGACGGCACACCTTTCTTTATGGTGGGCGACACGTGGCTCGCAGGCAGCACCTGGCGGCTGCCATTTCGCAACGCGCCTACCTCACCAGATTACCAGCCCGGACCAGGCATCGGCTTTGAAGATGCGGTGGCGTTTCGCAAAAGGCAGGGTTTCAACTCCGTCAGCATAATCGCCGCCTTCCCCAATTGGGATGCAGATTTGAATCCCAGCACCTTCGCCGACGCAAGCGGTATTTACCTGAGGAATGCGTGGGAAAAATTCGGCTACGACGTAGCCAGCGGAAAGGGCACCGATGCATCGGGAGGAGTGAGTTACTGGGGTTCGTTCACCGCAAAAAATATGCGCGATGAATACGGCCATTTGCCGTTTGCCATGTCGCAACAACACAAAGGCGTGTCGGATTTTACACGCATTAACCCGGCGTACTTCAAAAGCCTGGACCGCAAGATGGCCCACTTATCCGAGCAGGGATTTGTGCCTTTGATTGAGACTGTGCGACGTGATGTAGGCCCATCATGGAATGCGTACTTTAATTTCAATGAAACGTTTGCCCGCTACACGCAATATTTAATCGCGCGCTATGGTGCAAACAACATTGTGTTTAGTGGCATTCATCTGGATTGGATTCCCGAAGACTTCAGCCTTACCGCCGCACAATTTAATGAAGCCCTGACCTATCATTTGAAAAAATATGGCAAGCCACCGTTTGACCAACCCGTTACAGCGCTGATTGATCGCTCAACTTATGAAGCCTTTGGTCATGGCGACCAAGTGCCCTGGATGGCCATGCACAGCGTGGGCAACAAGCCCCGCGACCATCGCGTGGGTGAAGCACTGGAAACGCAATTCAAATTAACACCGCACTACCCGACGATTAATTTCGAACCTTACTACACTGGCTGGCTGCACGAAATTAACAAGCCCGCCGGCGAAGAGCCGCCCGCAAATTCTGCACGGGATAATTATTTCGCCCGCGCACAAATGTACGGTTCTGTGCTTTCCGGCGGATTGTCTGGCCACGTTCACGGCACTGCCGCCTACGACGTAACCACCACCGGTGAACCCGCAGGCGCACGCCCACACATTTGGGATGCGCTGAATTACGAATCCGCAAACTACATGCAACACTTGAATGCATTTATACAATCGGAAGGCCGCCGCTATCAGGATTTGTTGTTGGCGTCTGACCAGATATTACCGCGTAAAGCGCCGGGCAGCCCGGAAGACGGGCTCGATGGCTGGTCTTACATGATGCGCACAATGGAAAAAGATTTCGCGCTGCTTTATTTTGAAAACGAATCAGTCGTACCAAGGCTAACAGGCTTCACCCCCGGTAAGACTTATACCTTGCAATGGTTCGACCCGTTAAACGGCCAATGGCAAAAAGCCATTTCAATTACTGCTGATAGTAAAGGCAATATAGTTATGCCGAGCTTTCCGCAAGATGAAAAAATCGCCAGCCGCGATTGGGCTGCAAAAATTTGGCTTTAATCGTGTCGCGCAGCGGGAGCTTCGGCTGTCGCTGCGTGCTTTTAGCTATTGTGCCACGTGGATGACAGGTGAAATGCTTCGGCACAATGGTTTTTCCGCTCGGGATTTATATCTAGCCAACCTACGTGACAAACTCGAGCCGCGGATCAACTCTGGATGGCGCGATCTCAATGATTTCTGCACTGACAATATCCTCAACAACAAACGGATCTTCATTCACGCGCGCTTGCAGTGCTGCCAGGTTGGTATTGTGCACCAGAACCCCGCCACCCGATGATGGCTGAAGACTACCGACCATCAAAAATACTCCATCATCAAAGCCCCGCTTGATCCACGCCTTGTGGCCTTCCATAAATTGACCGGCTAGTGATTTATTGGCAGAAAATTTTAACAGCACGATAAACATCCTATTCCCTCCTGGGTTTGATAGCATTGGTTTTAATTAATCGCTCGTACAGATTCCGTTACCCACGCGCACATTTGCTCGACCTCCCGGTCAATAAATTTCCTATCAGGAAACGCATTCGCCAGTGTCGCAACACCCTGGCTGCGAGCTAGGATATGCATCGACATGTCATCCGATTTTTTTCCAAAACCCAACAACACAAACTGTTTACTCAGCCAGGAGCGAAACAAGGTAAACAATTTATTTGCCTCACCTTTAGCGGCATGATCAAGCTTGGCCAGCTCGGAACATAAAGTACCTACCGGACAACCGTAACGCTCGATTTTGGTTCTGTTCATCATAAGGATGTGAATAAAGCAACGGATACGCGCCTCCGGCGACTCGGCTTCGCGCTCCCATTGCTCCAGCAACGCCTGCGTATTAGCCATGCGCCTTTCGATCACCGTCGCAAGAATTTCATCTTTGGTTTTGAAGTGATAATAAAAATTGCCACGCGAAATTTGCACAGCGTCCGCAATATGCGCGAACGACGTATGCTCGTAACCCTTCTGATAAAATAACTGATCCGCCGCCGCAATGATTTGATCGCGCGTTCTGTTATCTCGCATGCGATACCCCTTGTAAACTGCTACATATGCTTTTTGAAGACAGGTCAATTCGAAAGAAAATAGGACAACTGTCTTACTCAGAATAAATTAGGACAAACGCCCTACAATGTCAACTAGCAATTGCCCGCCTGTGTAACTCCGTGTAATTGACTTTTCCACCAAGCGAAGCGGCCATATAAAAACCGGAAAAACCATAACAAATTGTTATCTAAAGCCCTGCTTCATTACTGGCATGCAAAGCAGCAATAGGCTTTACTATTCAGCAGTGCGACATTGGAATTCAGACAAGGCGTGTTGTTATGGACATATTCACTCAATTTAATCGTAAAGCCATTCAAGACCGGCAGGTGGATACGCTGATTGGTATCAGCAAAGGGCTTATTGCTGATAACACCATCAACACCATGGAAGCCGAATTCCTGATGAATTGGCTCATCCACAATCAACCTTTATCTTTCCGGGTATGACATTCCTGCTCACAGGAACCTGCGCCTTTGGCACCCGCGCGCCAAGCCTCCATTGAAACGCTCGGCGGCAAAAATGCCGGGAGCGTGACCAAATCGTTAAATTATTTGGTGATTGGAACCTATGTAACGGATAGTTGGGCTCATGAAACATTTGGACGGAAGATAGAAAAAGCGATGGAGTACCGGGATAGTGGAGTGTCGTTGGTGATTGTGACGGAAGAGCATTGGATTGGAGAGGCTGGTCTTGCTTGAAAGGTAGTACCGCTTTGTGCCCAAAGCGGACACTGTCGCTATACAATTTTCACTGTACACGAGCTCTTCTCATGGCAAAAACAAAAGTATTCGTAATCTTCGACTACGATCAGGATTCAACTTTAAAAACGTTCTTGGTTGGTCAATCTAAGTCCTGATAACCTATTTAGGCTAGCACTACTATCGTTTGTTGGATGATATTGGAGGGACACAAATATACTTCTCCATATCAAAGCCTGTCCTTACGACTCTCAAGGAGAAACTCGATGAAAAGTCGCCTTTTAATTTTTGTTACTGCGTTGTCGTTGAATTTTTTGCTTTCCATGAGCGCTCAAGCCCACGAAGGTGGTGGCCGCGAACCTGCGGGGGTTAGCCGAGAACCAGCTGGCGGTTTTAGCGGGGAGCGGGGGAGAGGCGGTGATCGTGGAGGTCCAGATCGAGGTGACCGATCGAGACCTGGAGCCGGCTCAAATCGAGGTCCCGGTCGCGACAATACTAGTGGAAGAGGCAACAACAATGGAGCACCGTCCGCTGCCGATCGCGAACGGGGTAACAATAATAACGGTGGAGCGCCTTCCGCTGCAGACCGCGAGCGTGGCACCAACAATAATGGTGGAGCGCCTTCCGCTGCCGATCGTGAACGGGGCACTAATAATAACGGTGGAGCACCTTCTGCTGCAGATCGCGAGCGTGGCACCAACAATAATGGTGGAGCGCCTTCCGCTGCCGATCGTGAACGGGGCACTAATAATAACGGCGGAGCACCTTCTGCTGCAGACCGCGAGCGTGGCACCAACAATAATGGCGGAGCACCTACTACCGGGGACCGCGACAGGGGTACAAATAACTAAAAGGTCGAAAACGTCGGTCGTATAAAACCTAATTAAGTATGGATTACCTCACCGACTTAACAGGGCAATTCGACTGGATCGATGAGATTGCCGCAATCGGCTGTCATGGAGCGTAATTGGCGAATGTACTTGAATAAGTTATCGCTTAAGTCAGATTGGTGCCCAAACCGGACGTAAACGGAATTGACCTAAACTGAAGGCTTATCGAGCAGTCTGCTTGCGAATATTTGGACAGTTAGATTTTTTCGACCAGCACTTGCTGATAGCACTGTGAGCGAACATCAGTTAATAACTCGTTATAATTTTTAACCAGAACACTATAGATTAGTAAAGATGTATGAATTTTAGGATTTTATACTATGACGATTTTAAGTGATGAATCGCTTGAATTTGCAAGAAAACATATAACTAAGTTTTACGACTCAGATTTTTTTCCTAGAGCATTTGAGTTTGATGCCTTGTGGCATTCATGGGATGACGTAAAAAAAGAATTATCTTCAAAGAATGTTGGTAAGCATTGGATAACCTCGCCAAGAACTTTAACCTCAATGAAGCCTAAAGGTGGGTTTAGAGTCGTACAGCAACTTGATCCACTTGATACGCTTATTTACACAGCTCTTGCTTATTCAATTGCAGAAAAAGTGGAGTCGGCACGAGTCCACAAGGATCTACATGTAGCATGCTCCTACCGAATAGATCTAGATGAAGGCAGCCTTTTCGCGGAAGGAAATGGATTTGGAGAATTCACGGCTCAGTCGGAAAAACTTGCAAACGAGAAAAAATTTGTATTAGCAACAGATATTACAGATTTCTACAATCAAATCTATCTGCATCGTTTGAGCAACGCTATTGAGTTTGCTGATAACGGTTTAAAGTCATTGGGAGATGATATTGAGGGATTCTTATCCCGATTGAATGGCAAGGCATCACAAGGTGTTCCTGTTGGTCCGGCAGCAAGTATTATAATGGCCGAGGCTGTCATGATGGATATTGACGAATTTCTGATAAATAAAGGGGTTTCACATACCAGGTATGTTGATGATTTTCGTATTTTCGCCGATTCCGAAGGTCAGCTAATAACGGTTCTTGAGGATTTAACTCTATATCTCTATGAAAATCATAGGCTAACTCTTTCTGGTGACAAAACTAAAATTATCGAAACTGAAAAGTACATAAATGAAATTTTGCATAATCACTATGAGCTGGAACGTGTTGACATATTCCGTACGCTTGAAGTTCTTAACCCCTACTCTGGTGAGCATGAAGAAATCGAAATCCCAATTGAGGATGAACATGAGTTGGCTGGTGAACAAATTGAACTATTAGCTGAAAAAGTTTTAGAAAGGAAAGTATTAGATCTTGGATTGTCTCGCGCACTCATACGAAAAGCTAAAACCTATAAAGTGCCCGAGCTTGCCGAAACTATATTTGAAAATTTCGAATTTTTTATCCCAGTTATAAATGACGTATGTCTATATTTAAATGCCATTACCGATTCGGAATTTGTTAATGTATGGAAAGATGAGTTGATATCTCTTTCAAAATCATTATTAATGGAAAGGGAATTGGTTAGGCTATGGTTTGAGTGGTACCTTTCAAACCACGTCTACCTGCTAAAAATAATAGAGCTTAAGCAGTTTATATTTTCAGGGCCTAATATTGTAAGTCAATCCCAAGCAGCTATTGTCTCAAAAAATTTAGCTTGGGTGCGAGACAAAAAAGCAAATCTATATACCGTTGGGGGATGGGAAAGGCGCGCCATATTAAGGTCAACTCAAATACTCCCAAGTGATGAGAGAGAACACTGGCTTAAGCTAACTGAAACCACCTCTCCAATTATAATTGATAGATGGGTTGCAAAATGGGTGCGCGAAGCTTTTTGATTGACAGGTAGAAATTTTTAATAAAAGAGAAAATTTTTTCCTAATCAAAATACTG
>CAMPIG010000119.1 GCA_946886255.1 uncultured Cellvibrio sp.
GGCATTTCATTAAGCCAGATGTTGTTTGATGGCTTTCGCACCAGCAGCCAGGTGAACCGTTTTGATAGTGCCCGCTTGGTACGCTACTTCGAGTTGCTGGACAGTGTGGAAAATATTGCGCTTGAGGCAGTAACTGCCTATGAGGATGTCCAGCGCCAGCGTCAATTGGTGGCTTTGGCGCGTGACAACTATGCCAAACACCGTGACGTCCTGAGCCAGATTGAGGAGCGTGTTACCTCTGGGGTTGGTCGTCGGGTCGATCTGGAGCAGGTAGCGGGGCGTCTCGCTCTCGCAGAATCCAATCTGTTGACGGAAGCGTCCAACCTTCACGATGTCACCGCCCGTTACCTGCGCATCGTCGGCAAATTACCGGCGGCGGAATTGGCGCCCACGCAACTGGAAGATCACTCGTTGCCGCCCAGTGTGCAGGAGGCGTTATATTTGGCGTATCAAGGGAATCCCGGTTTCCATGCCGCGATCAAAAATATCGCTGCTGCGCAGGCGGCGGTCAAAGTAGAACGGGCGGGTTACTACCCTAAAGCTGAATTGCGTGCTCGTCAGAACATTGGCCGTAACACCAATGGATTTGATGACCGTTTTGATCCGGACCGCTACGGCGAAGAAAGCGCTATTGAGTTGGCCATTACCTACAACCTCTACAGCGGTGGTTCCAATCGCGCAGCAGTACGCCGCTCACTGGAGCAGGTCAATCAGGCGAAAGATCTACGCGATCAGGCGTGCATCAACTTGCGTCAGACTACCCAGATTGCCTATAACGATTCCCGGCGAATTGCCGAACAACTCATTTCGCTGGACCAGCACCGCCGCTCCAGTGACAAGGTCCGTATCGCATACAGCGAACAATTCAATATCGGCCAGCGCACCTTGCTCGACCTGCTTGATGCTGAGAATGAATATTTTCAGGCCAGTCGTGCCTACGTTAACGCCCTGAGTGACAACGCCCTGGCGCGCGCCCGCACGCTGGCGGCCATGGGCAAATTATTGCCGGCGCTGGGCATTGTGCGCGATGGCCTGGCGATGTTTGATCAGGTAAATGCTGATCCAGTCACGGTAGACGCTGACTCAGCCTGCCCGGCAGATGCGCCGGTGGCGATGAGCCGTGCTGATTTAATTTCTGAGATGACACCCATCAGTAATGATGCGCTATTTGCCACGGGGCGCTCTGATTTAAGCCCCGGCGCCGCCCAGCGCCTGGATCAATTGCTGCAACACATCAAACAAACAGCCAAGGTGGTGGAGATTCGTATTGAAGGTCATACGGACAACACCGGCAGCGACATGATCAATATCCCGCTTTCCAAGGCGCGGGCAGAAACGGTACGTAACTACCTGGTGCTGAATGGTTTGGAAACCGCGAATATTCAGGTAGAAGGTTACGGGGCCTCCCGACCGGTTGCCGATAACCTCACGGACATAGGACGCACCAAAAATCGTCGCGTAGAAGTGACGGTCAGCCGCGAACCCTGATCGCGGGACCATCCTAATGAGCACATCAGCGAACCAAGCCATGCCCCAAGCGACAGCGGAGGAGCCGCTGTCCGGTGGTTCTCTGCTGGAATCCCTGCTGCTGGTAGCGCGTGTCCATAACCTCATCACCAGTCGAGAGACCTTGTTGGCCGGGTTGCCGCTCACCGACGGGCAGTTGACCCCCGCGCTCTTGCCCCGCGCTGCCCAGCGCGCCGGTTTGACCGCCAAGCTTGCTGCACGCGAGCTGACCTGCCTCAATACCGCTCTGTTTCCCGTTATTTTGTTACTGGATAACCAGGACACCTGCCTGCTGCTCGCGATTCAGGATCAGCGTGCCCAAGTGGTTTTTCCCGAATTGGGTGAAGCCAGTGTGTGGATACCGCTGGATGAATTGAATAAGCGTTATAGTGGGCGCGCCGTTTACCTGCGCCCTCAGGAACGGATTGAGGCGCGCACGGCGCCGATCGACAAAGGCGCTGATGGCCATTGGTTCTGGAGTGTAATTCGCCGGCATCGCGGGTTATATCGCGACGTCCTGCTGGCAGCGTTTTTGATCAATCTGTTCGCGGTCGCCATGCCACTGTTCGTGATGAACGTGTATGACCGGGTGGTACCGAATCACGCCACCGATACTCTATGGATGCTGGCGGCCGGCATTATCCTGGTGATGTGCGCTGATGCCGCGTTGCGGGTGATGCGTAGCTGGTTTATCGATATGGCTGCCAGTCGGACAGACATTACCCTGTCCGCGACCATCATGGAGCGCGTCCTGGGCATGAAGATGACCGAGCGGCCCGCCTCGATCGGTTCTTTCGCCGCGGGTTTGCAAGCCTTTGAGTCGGTGCGCAGCTTCATCGGCTCAGCCACGGTAGTGGGATTTATCGATCTGCCGTTTGTCCTGTTATTTACTTTGGTGATGGGGTTGATTTCCTGGCCGCTGGTCATCCCCGTCCTGATCGGTATCGCTTTGGTGTTGCTTTATACCGCCGGTGTGCAACACAAGATGCATCAACTATCTGAACAGAGCATGCAAGCCAGCGCGCAGCGTAATGCTGTGCTGGTGGAAAGCCTTGTTGGTCTGGAGACGCTCAAGACCCTCGGAGCGGAAGGGCGCATGCAATCTCTGTGGGAAAAAACCACGCTGCTGTTGTCGCGCACCTCGGTGAAGATGCGCATGCTCTCCGGTTCGGTCACCTCAGGTACCTTGTGGCTTCAACAGGCCGTTGCGGTGGCCATTATTATCCTCGGTGTTTATCTCATCATTGATGCTCAACTCAGCCAGGGTGCGCTGATCGCGGCCTACATGCTGTCATCCCGCGTGATGGCGCCGGTAGGCCAGGCGGCAGCCTTGCTGATGCAGTACCACCAGGCAGCCACAGCGCTGGAGACATTGGAAACGGTGATGCAAAAACCGGTGGAGCGTCCGCCGGGTACCAGTTGGATCAGCCGACCGCGTTTGCAAGGCGGGATTGAATTTAATGAGGTGAGTTTTCGCTACCCGAATGATGAACGCGACGTTCTTCGCGATGTGTCTTTCAAAATTAATCCTGGTGAGCATGTAGCGATTTTAGGGCGCAACGGTTCTGGCAAAACAACGCTGGAAAAACTGGTCGCCGGTTTGTATTCGCCGGCCAAGGGCGCCGTGTTGATTGATGGTATTGATGCCCGACAACTCGACCCTGCTGAGCTGCGTCGTAATATCGGTTATGTGTCCCAGGACGTACATTTATTCTACGGTTCATTGCGGGACAATATCGTGATGGGGGCGCCCCAGGTTGATGATGCGCGCGTACTGGAGGCGGTGCGGTTGAGCGGCCTGGCTGAGTTTGTGCAGACACATCCGGCGGGTTTGGCGATGCCGGTAGGCGAGCGCGGTGAATTATTATCCGGCGGCCAACGGCAGGGCGTGACCAACGCGCGGGCTATGCTGAACGATCCGTCAATACTGTTGTTTGATGAACCCACTGGGGCGATGGATCACGCCAGTGAAGAGTTGTTCAAGCGCAATATACGCGAGTATGCGCCGGGTAAAACCCTTTTGGTGATTACCCACCGGACCTCGTTGCTGGAATTGGTCGATCGCATCATTGTGATTGACGCGGGCAAGATTGTGGCTGATGGCAGTAAGGATCAAGTGGTTGAAGCCCTGCGCCAGGGTCGTATCGGGAGAGCATCCTGATGGCTAGCGGAGCAGCAGGTTTTTTTACGCATCTGGGGCGCTGGCTGAATAAAGTCGGCGCGCCGTGCAGCCGTGTGATTGAGCGCATTTACGGGCGTTGGCTAACGCCGTTGAATGAGTCAACGGATTGGGTAACCGAAGCCGACTGGGCACGGGTACAGCAGGAGCCCTTGCGAGCGCGGGCTTTGTTATACGGCATGGCATTGGTGTTGGTGCTGTTGTTGTTATGGGCGGCGTTTGCCAGTGTTGATGAAGTGGCGCGGGGCGAGGGGCGGGTAATTCCGTCGCGGCAACTGCAAGTGATTCAGTCCTTCGATGGCGGTGTAGTGGAAGAGATTCTGGTTCACGAGGGCCAGGTGGTTGAAGCCGGCGATTTGTTGCTACGCATCGATCCTACCCGGTTTATCTCCAGCTTTCGCGAGAGCCGAGCGCAGTATCTGTCCTTGCAGGCCAAAGCCGAGCGCTTGAAAGCACTGACCAGTGAATCCCCCTTTGTATTGCCGTCGGACGTGATATCCGAGGCGCCCGATGTGGCCGCTTATGAGCAGCGCTTGTTTGAAACCAGTCTGCAGGAGCGTGCCGAGCAGATTCGCATTGCACAGGATCAACAGGTGCAACGGGAAGAGGAATACAAGGAAATCCAGGCCAAGGTCACCCAGACAACCCGCGCCTATGAACTGGCTCGGCAGGAGCTGCAGGTCACCAAACCGCTATTGGCCAGCGGCGCCATATCGGAAGTTGAAATATTGCGGCTTGAGGGCGAGGTGTCCAACGCTGATGGGGCGCGTAAGCAGGCATTGGCGCAATTGGCTCGCTCGGAGGCGGCGGTGGCGGAAGCCAAGGGCAAATTGCGCGAGGTGGAGCTGGTCATCAACAACAAGTGGCGCAACGAGTTATCGGAAACCATGAGCAAGCTCGGCAGTCTTGAAGAGGGCAGCCGCGGCTTGGCCGATCGGATCAAATATGCCGAGATTCGTTCACCGGTGAGGGGCACAGTGCAGCGTTTGTTTGTCAATACCGTGGGCGGCGTGGTGCAGCCGGGCAATCAGGTGCTGGAGATGATTCCGCTGGATGATCAGCTATTGATTGAGGCCAGGGTTTCGCCCAAAGACATCGCCTTCCTGCGTCCTGGACAACCGGCTATCGTAAAATTTACCGCCTACGACTTTGTGGTTTACGGTGGTTTAAACGGAACACTGGAACATATTAGCGCCGATACGATTACCGATGAGCGTGACAACACCTTTTATCTGGTCCGCGTCCGCACCGAACGTGCTGGCTTCGATCCGGCATTGCCGATTATGCCGGGCATGACCACCCAGGTAGATATCCTTACCGGCAAAAAGACTGTATTGGCTTACCTGTTGAAGCCGGTACTGCGCGCCAAACAGAACGCGCTGACGGAACGCTAATGCGCCATTTCTTTATCAGCTCCGCAGCGGTCTATTCACCGCGTTGGCAACAGGCCTTCCCCGATGCACGGCTGCTGAATTCTCCTACCGAACTGCCCCCCTTATCCGCCGAGGATGTTGTTTGGCTGCTGATCGATGACATAACGGACGCGGTATTAAGTGCTTGTGTGGCACTGAGTGCGCGGGTTGTTGCGCTGACACAGCGCGAAGATGTCGCAGAAGCTCAGCGGGTGCTCGCTATGGGTGTAGGCGGTTATCTGCACTATCTGGCTACCCCGGCCGTATTGGTGCAAGTGGATCAGGTGGTGCGGCATAACGGCCTCTGGCTTGGCGCCGAGCTGATGCGCCAGCTGGTTCTGGGGAGCGCCAGACGTCTGCCAGTGGGGGTGCCTGGACTTCGGCTACAGGATCTGACCCCGCGCGAACGAGCCGTGGCTGAGGCCGTGGCGGCAGGCAAAAACAACAAAGAAGTGGCTCGCGAATTATCCATCACTGAACGTACTGTGAAGGCGCATCTAAGTGCAGCCTTTGAAAAATTGGGCGTTCGGGACCGGTTGCATCTGGTGCTGGTACTCGCCGGCTAAGCGTAACCGCTTGTCGCGTAACGCATTGTCCTTCAGTCCAATATTCACGGCACACATTTCAACATAAAGTGACATCCATATTTTGCCCTTTGTCTATATCAGCGACAGGGCCCACTTCATCTGGTTAACCATTGCGGAGCCCACCATGAGTAATCCTGTTGCCACAGTCACCTATGTCAAAGGTCAAGTCTGGGCCAAGGCGCCGGACGGCAGTTTGCGCGCATTGACCCTTGGTGCTCAGGTCAATGCTGATGAAGTGATTGTGACCGCCGACGGCGCCAGTGTGGAGCTGGACTTTGGTGACGAGATACCGGTCGCCATCGCCGGCAATCAGGAAGTGAGCATGGGGCGTGACTTGTGGGATGAGCTGGCTGCCGGTGCCGATGAAGCTGCGTTGGAAGATGAATCCGTCCAGCAAGCGTTGGCCATCCTGGAGCAGGGCGGTGATCTGTTGGAAGAGTTGGAAGATACCGCCGCAGGCTTGGGCGGTGGTGCCGGTGGTGGTGGGATCAGTTTTGTACAGCTGTCCCGGTTAGTGATCGACGTGCCGGAGGTAAACCCTTTTGAATTTAATGATAATCCCATCTTACCTGCTGCGTTACCACAGCAAACAAGCCAGACTATTAATTACGCTCCGATAAGTACAGATGTGAGTCTGCAAGGCGATGAAGATACGACGATCACCGGCCGCATCCCCGCGTCTGATCCGGATGGTGATGTGTTGGCGTATCAAATTGCGCACCAACCTTTGCACGGTTCGGTTGTTCTCGATAGCCGTAGTGGTGAATTTGTTTATGTTCCTGCGGCCAACTATCACGGTACCGATAGCTTCGAAGTAAGTATTACCGATGGGCGAGGTAATAGCACGAGCAGTACGGTGAATATTACCGTCACGGCGGTCAACGATCTTCCTGTTACGGCAAACGTTAACCTGAATACTGATGAAGACACCGCCGTTGCGGGCCAGATTGTGGCCAGCGATCTGGATGGCGATACGCTGGCCTACAGTTTGGTCACGGCGCCGGTTAATGGCAGCGTTACAGTCGATCCTGCTACCGGTGCCTTTATTTACACGCCCGATGTTAACTTCAATGGAACTGATAGCTTTATCGTCACGGTTTCTGATGGCCAGGGCGGCAGTGTTTCGAGTACCGTCACTATCGGTGTTGCTGCGCTAAATGATGCGCCGACCACGGCCGATTTGAATCTGAACACCGAAGAAGATGTTGCGGTTAACGGACAAATCATGGCTACAGATGTTGATGGCGACGTGCTGAGTTATGCGGTCTTGTCTGCACCGCAAAACGGTGTGCTGATATTAAATGCAGCCACCGGTGAATTTACTTATACGCCTAACACAAATTACAACGGCACCGACAGTTTTGTGGTCACCATCAGTGATGGCAACGGTGGTACCACCACTAGCACCATCACCGTTGGCGTGACGCCTGTAAATGACGCCCCGACCGTCTCAGCTATTGCGCTTAGTAATATTAATGAAGATGGCAATCTTCTTATTACGCAAAACGATTTGCTGGTGGGTGCTGGAGACGTTGATGGTGATGCACTGACGGCCGTTAATCTAACGCTCGCGTCAGGTAACGGCACGCTGATAGAAAATGGTGACGGAACCTGGACATTTACGCCGACAGCAGATTGGAACGGCGTGGTTGATTTTTCATTCGATGTATTCGACGGAACCACGGCCGTGCCCAACATCGCGTCACTGACAGTGCTGCCGGTCAACGATGCACCGACCACGGCCAATATTGTACTCACAACGGATGAAGATACCGCGGTCAGTGGGCAGGTAACGGCAACTGATATTGATGGCGATCTATTGAGTTATGCGGTCTCGTCTGCACCACAAAACGGTGCGCTGATATTAAATGCAGCCACCGGTGAATTTACTTACACGCCCAATACAAACTACAACGGTAGCGACAGTTTTGTAGTTACCATCAGCGATGGTAATGGTGGCATGACCACCAGCACAGTCACGGTTGGCGTAACGCCTGCAAATGATGTCCCGACAGTCGCTCCTGTTGCGCTTAATGACATCAACGAAGATGGCAGTATCGTCATCACGCAAAACGATTTATTGGCAGGTGTCGGTGATATTGATGGTGGTGCACTGACGGCTATAAATCTAACGCTCGCGTCAGGCAACGGTACTTTAGTAAATAACGGTAACGGCACCTGGACTTTTTCGCCGACAGCAGATTGGAATGGCGCCGTTGATTTTGCCTTCGATGTATTCGATGGAACCGCCACCATACCCAACACCGCGACGCTCACGGTAGTGTCGGTTAACGACCTACCGATGACCTCCAATATTTCCCTCACAACGGATGAAGATGTTGCGGTTACCGGGCAAGTAACGGCAACTGATATTGATGGCGATATGCTGAGTTACGCTGTCACTGCCGCACCGCAAAATGGTGTGCTGATATTAAATGCAACCACTGGTGAATTTACCTACACGCCCAATGCTTTTTACAACGGCACTGACAGCTTTGTGGTGACTGTTAATGACAGTAACGGTGGCACGACCACCAGTACAGTTACGGTAGGTGTTGCATCCGTTAATAACGCTCCCGTCGCCGTCGCCGATGCAATCACGACAGATGAAGATACCGCCGTCGTGATTAATGTGCGCGCTAACGATAGTGATATTGATGGTGATTTCCTGACGATTAGTGCCATCACTCAAGGCACTAACGGTAGTGTCGTTATCGATGCTGTATCCGGTAACCCGATTTACACGCCGAACGCTGATTTCAATGGTTCTGACAGTTTTACTTACACGATCAGCGACGGGCAAGGTGGAACCAGTACGACAACTGTGAGTGTCACAGTCAATGCCGTTGATGATCCGAGTGTGTTAATTGCTGACGTGGAAAATATCGACGAAGACACTAGTCTAAATGGCAACGTATTGGATAACGATAGTGATGTGGATTCGAACCTGGAAATTACCAGCTTCAACATCAACGGTATAAATTATAATGTTGGCGATACCGCTACCATTAACGGTGTTGGTACATTGTTGATGCTTGCTAATGGCGATTATGCATTTACGCCCGTAATGAATTACAACGGCTCGGTACCTGCGGCTATCTATACAACCAATACCGGGCTTACCAGCACCCTGAACATTATTGTTGACCCCGTTAATGATACACCGGTTGCAACTGCTCTGAGTATCAACACGAATGAAGATGTTGCCGTCACTGACCAGATCGTCGCTACCGATGTTGATGGTGATAACCTTAGTTATACGATTACCTCATCTGCGGCCAACGGCAGTGTAGTTATCGATGCGGATACCGGCGTATTTACCTATACGCCCGATGCGGATTACAACGGCAGCGATAATTTTGTGGTGACGGTAACTGATGGGAAGGGTGGCAGCAGCACGAGCACAGTCGACATTGTTGTTACACCTGTTGCGGACGCCCCAACCCTATCTGCCAATATCACCCCGGTAACGGGTGAGAATGTTTTGCCTATTTCTGCAAGCGTTGGTTTGACGCAGAATTTTTATGACAATATTTCGAATGTCGACAGCAACACCGCAACCGATCCGGAACTTGTTGAAGCGGCGGTGGAGGAAACAGCACCCACATCTTCAACTATTGTTCAGGACGTTTTTCTGCCCACTGTGGGTGTTGATGATGCGTATCAATATTCCGGCTATATTTATCTCGAAGCGGGGAGCAGCTATCAGCTAACCGGTAGTCGTGACGATACCTTGCTGGTAAAAATTGGTGGCAGCATAGTCTACAACGCAGGTTTCGATCAGTGGGGTGCAATCAATGGCGAAATTCGCGAAGGCAACTGGTCCGGAGCTGCGCTCGAATTCCCTGTAACGGTATCTGGTTATTACTCATTTGAAGTTGTTGCATACAACGGTAACGAAGCAGGTAACCTCAACCTGAGCTTATCTGTCGATGGTGCGGACTCGGTTGCGTTAAGTACAGAAAATTTTTATCTGTATCCTGATGCGAGTTACTTTTCCGGAAATATTGCGGCAGGCTCATTCATGCCCAACGGCGACGGTGGTTATTACCCGGCTGAGACTAATCAATATACCTATTTTTTATTGGACATCGCCGCATCGACAGGCGCCTCTGGCGAAACACTCGGCTTGGTCATCTCTTCTGTGCCGGATGGTGTTGTGTTAACGGATGGAGCCAATATTTTTACAGCTACCTCGCTATTGAGTTCGGTAGATGTTACCAGCTGGAATATTGAGGATATTCAAGTCATTCCACCTTCTGCTTACACGGGTACTTTTAGTCTGGATATTACCGCAAATTCAATGGACGACACGGATAGCACCGATGTGACCAATACATTAATCTTCGAAGTATTATCGAACGATTTTAATAATATGGTTGCTTCACCAGCCAGTGACACGATAGATGGTTCGGCTAGTGCTGATGCTATCTACGCCCTGAGTGGCGACGACACCCTCATTGGCGCAGCCGGAAACGATTTCCTGTTCGGCGGATTGGGAGCGGATACGTTTGTCTGGAATCTCAGCGATGCAGGATCTTCCGGTGCGCCAGCGGTCGATAAGGTTGGCGATTTTAATCTGGCTCAAGGTGATGTATTGCATTTGGCAGACTTGCTACAAGGCGAAGAAAGTAACCCGTTGACCGATTACCTGCATTTTGACAGTGATGACAGTAATACCCGCGTGCATATCAGCAGCAACGGTGGTTACGCCAGTGCAGGTTACGATGCGAGCGCAACCGATCAAATTGTTGTGCTGGAGGGAGTCAGCCTGAGTGGCACCAATACGGAGATTATTGCGCAGCTGCAGAACTTGAATAATCTCCAGGTAGATTAACGCTGTGGTTATCAAATTCGCCAGTCGAGATTTCGCCAATGTTCGCCAGAGGTATTAAATGTTTGTTAAACGTAATCCGGCAGGTGAAATTATTATTGTTAGCAGAGAGAAAGAGCAGGGTATCAGCGAGTATGTGCCAGATGATGCGCAGGAGTTGCACACATTCATGCAGCTCTCCGCATCCGATCATCAAGGCTTGCTGAAAAAATCTGATCTGGATATGGCCAGGGTTATGGAAGACCTGGTGGAGTTATTGATCGCGCGCAACGTCATCCGTTTTACCGATTTGCCTGACGCCGCGCAACAAAAACTACTGTCGCGCCGGCAGTGGCGCAGTCAAACAAAAGCCATCGACTTGCTTGATGATGAGGATGATTTGGGCCTCTAATTTTAATTCTGTTGTTCGCAAAGGCTATACACCCGGACCGGTTACAGCGTCAATCTCAAGTTTAAATAATATTGCTTTTTCCTGGTGAGATATGACACCTTCGGCAATCATCACACAGCCTAGCGAATGACCAATCTTATTCAGATTGTGTAAAAAATGTTGGTTGCCGTTGTTGTCATGAATATCGCGCACGATGGCGCTGTCGATCTTGATGTAGTGTATCCCCATATCCTGTAATTCACGGATGCGACTGAATTCGGCACCGACATGTTCTAGCCCGACTTTACAACCGAAGGGACGCAACTGTGCGTTGAATGCACGAAACTCAGCGGCATATCGCAGCGCGCAAGATTCCGGAAAATCAAGCCATAAATCTTTTGCCTGAGTTGATTGCTTGTGC
>CAMPIG010000120.1 GCA_946886255.1 uncultured Cellvibrio sp.
ACCAGCCTTGCGAGACAGATCCCACACTTTACTCTGGCAGTATTCGGTCAACTTGTCGTTATCACGTCATCCGCTGTCGCACACGAGGCGACGCAGATTAAACATGTCGAAGAAGTTCGCGTGTGGGGCGAGCAAAAAGATAGCCGCCAAGCGGGTTATACCAACCCCACCAGCCTGTTGACCCAGGAAGATATGGTCAGCATCAACGTCGCTACCACGGAAGACCTGGTGAAATACGAACCCGGCATCGTCATCCGCAAGCGCTACATCGGCGATTCCAACGGCACGCTGGGCCTGCGCGGTTCCAACATGTTTGCTACCTCCCGCTCGATGGTATTTGCCGATGGTGTGCCTTTGCATTATTTACTGCAATCGCGCTGGAGCGGTGCGCCGCGTTGGACAATGGTCAGCGCCAGCGAAATTGCCCAGGTTGAAATTTTGTACGGACCCTTTTCTGCGGAGTACAGCGGTAATGCCATGGGTGGTGTGGTGCTGATTGAAACCGCGATTCCCCAGGAACGCGAAGTCCATGTTGATCTGGATTACTTTTCGCAAGATTTCGCTGCCTATGGCTTTGATGACACTCTTAATGGTCACAAGGCATTTATGTCTTACGGCGATAAATTCGGCGATCTGAGCTTTTATATTTCCTACAACCGTTTGGAAAATGACAGTCAACCGCAGTCGTTTTATTTTGATAACGCTGATCCCGATGGCAACCCCGTGTCCGTCAGCGGAGCAGTCACTGGCCAGGATGTATTTGGCGATCCTGCGCTGTATTTTGGTGATACCGGTGTAGAGCAGGCCACGACCGATAACCTCAAATTAAAATTGGGTTACGATTTCGGCGATTGGTCGACGTTGTTGAATATTGCTTACGAAGATCGCAATACCCTGCGCGATTCCGCTAATTCATATCTTGTCGACGCCGATGGTACAACCCGCTGGTCCGGCAATTTTTTGCAGGATGGCGTGGCCATCAATGTGAGAGAAAACCGTCTGGGAGCAAGTAACCTTGATCGACAAAGTTTGTCGATTGGCTTCCGCGTAAAAGGTGATCTCAGCGATAACCTCCGCTTCGAAGGCAATGCCAGTGATTTTCGCATTGTGAAAGACAACAGCCGCGCCTCCAGCCACAACCCCAATGATCCACTGTTTACCGGTCGCGGCCAAACCACCGACTACGATGACACCGGCTGGCAAACACTGGAAGGTAAATTTATTCTCAATAATTTTGGTGTGGACGGCCTGGAGTTAGTGACCGGCGCGCGCTATGAAGCCTACCAGTTAAATCTGGATGTCTATGATTCGCTCGAATGGACGCGCGGCGACAATAACGGCTACAGCAGTCGCAGCGGCGGCGAAACTGAAATCAGCGCGGCGTTTATTCAGGCTAACTGGACGATCAATGAATCCTGGGACCTGGCCATCGGCGGTCGCTACGAACACTGGAAAAGTTTCGCCGGTTACTTCGCTGAAGATATTCCTGACACAGCGGAATTTGAATTAGCCGAGGTACCGGAAAGCTCCAGCTCACAATTTTCCCCCAAATTTTCGTTAGGCTATGCGCCGGCTCAAGCGTGGTTGGTGCGCTACTCTGTTGCACAAGCCTATCGGTTTCCGATTGTGGAGGAACTGTTCATGCAGAGTCAGTCCTACTCCACCATCATTGAAGCAAAGCCCGATTTAAAACCGGAAGACGGCTTGCACCAAAACCTGATGATCGAGCGACAATTCGACACGGGTTATGTGCGTGTAAATGTGTTTACGGAAACGATACAGGACGCAATTGAGTCACAATCTGTTCTGATACCGGGAGGACGTTCTGAAACAACCTTTACTGCTGTCGATGAAGTAAAGACCGACGGTGTGGAATTTATCTTCAACCGATACGGCGCCCTTGTGCCTGAACTGGATGTGCGTTTCAACGTGGCTTATACAAAATCCATCATTGAAGACAACAGCACAGTCGAAGGTGAAAATCCTGAATCAACCATCGAAGGCAATGATTACCCACGCATGCCACGCTGGCGTAGCAACCTGATGCTGACCTATCACGCCAGCGAGCGCTGGGATCTTAGCGGCACGGTGCAATACGCTGATAAAAGTTTTGGTCGCCTCGACAACAGAGATGATGCCGAAGACGTGATGGGTGCGCAGGACGGTTACACGCGCATTGGATTGAAAACCACCTACGATGTCAGCGATCAGGTTGAGCTGGGTTTTGGTATTGATAACCTCACCAACGAAAGTTCGTTTGTGGCGCATCCCTGGCCGGGCAGAACCTTGTATTTCAATCTCTCTTACAGTCTTTGAGGTGTAGTGCGCACGTCGGATTACGCTGCGCTAATTCGACCTACAAAAACGTTGGTGCCATGTAGGTCGAATTAGACACGCAGTGTCGTAATCCGACATCACCTCTCACCTAACAGCAACAACCCAAACAAAATGAAAAGCGACCAGAATATTGATAAAGGTAATCGGCGATGAGCAACAACCAAGCCACCGAATCCCTCGCAACCACCGACACAACTGCGAATAGAAAATCAATCAACCAGGCACTCTACCGCAGCATCTGGCGCTGGCATTTCTACGCCGGTATTTTTTGCATTCCGTTTGTGATCCTGCTGGCCATCACCGGTGCGATTTATTTATTCAAGCCCTACTACGAAAACTGGCAGGAATCACAATATCACGGCCTTTCTGTAACACAGGAAGCACTGCTGCCCAATCAGCAAATTGCCGCGGCGCTGGCAGAAATTCCCGAGGGGAAATTACTCAATTATCGTTTGCCGCAAGCCGCCGATGAAGCCGTCTTGATTAGCGTGCAATCCGACCAGGTCTGGCATGTGTTTGTAAATCCTTACACCGGCGTGATAGTGGGCAGAGAAGCGAGCAGCGACAAATTGATGAATATTGTCAAAACGATCCACGGTGAACTATTGCTCGGCAACGTCGGCTCTATTCTGGTGGAACTAGCAGCCTGTTGGGCCATTGTACTGATCGTTACCGGCTTGTATTTGTGGTGGCCGCGCAGCAGTCGCGGACTTGCGGGCGTGCTCTATCCGCGCGTGCACCAGGGCAATCGCGTTTTCTGGCGCGACCTGCATGCGGTCACCGGCATCTGGATTTCATCGCTCGCGTTATTTTTATTAGTAACCGGATTGCCTTGGGCATTGGTGTGGGGCGCAGCGTTAAAAGAAGTGCGCTCGTTTGAAACGAAGCCAGTGCAACAGGACTGGACTCAAAGCCGCCAACAGGAGCATCAACATGGGAGCGCACAAGCCAGCGACAAATTTGATCTGACACCCGCTGTGCTGGCAAAAGCGCAGTCATTGCAATTGGCACCACCGGTTGAGCTGAGTGTGGCTAATGCACATCACCACACCTGGAAAGCTTCGTCGCAAACACCCAACCGACCATTGCGCGCCGAGGTGTGGATTCAGCGCGATGGCAATATCGAAAAACAAAGCGGCTTTGCCGAGAAAAAATTACTCGACCGCGCAATCGGTGTCGGCATTGCCGCTCACGAAGGTTATTTGTTTGGCTGGTTTAATTTATTACTCGGCGTACTCACTTGCGCTGGCTTGATACTGATCAGCGTCAGTGGTTTTATCTTGTGGCGAAAACGCAAACCGGATTCTGTATTGGGTGCACCACCAGCAAGACCAGCAAGAACCGGTGTTGCGATTATCACTATCACCTTAACGCTGGCCGTACTGCTCCCCGTGATGGGGATTTCACTGGTGGCGTTGTTGCTGCTTGAATTTTTGGCGTTGCGGCGTGTCAATGGCCTGAGTCAATGGCTGGGTTTGCAGGTGAACAGTGGCGAGACATCGTTAGATTAAACTGATACAAGCTCTAGAGCTTGCGGATAATCTTGATACGTTCAATGCACCGGTCACGACTTACAGTAAAAAGTCGCGCCCTGTCGCACCGGCGCTGTGTGCCTGATTTATTTTGATACCGTGCTCCATCTCGTACGGCCAAAATCTTCACAGTGATCCAAGATACTGTCGGATTACGCTGCGCTAATCCGACCTACGGTTTTTAATTACTTGAGAGTCACTCTATGAATGCTCCCGCTCAAATTATTCTGGATTTCGGTGATGTCGCCCATGCCATCCAGCTCGCATTGGCTCCAGTATTCTTGTTAACCGGGATCGCCGGTTTGTTGAATGTGATGGCCGGTCGGCTTGCACGCATTATTGATCGTGGGCGTAGCCTGACCGAGCAGGAGCTTCCGCAGCATTTGGACAACCCGGACCTGATCAATAAGGAGCTGGGCCGTCTTGAACGTCGGCGCCACTATGCCAGCTCTGCCATTACGGCTTGTACGTGTTCAGCGTTGTTGGTATGTATGGTGGTAGCGGTGATTTTTTTGCAGGTGTTGTTGCAAGTGGAATTAAAGTGGGTAATTAGTTCGTTGTTTACAGCATCTACACTGACATTGATTGTGGGGCTTGGGTATTTTTTGCGGGAGGTGCATCTGGCGACGCGCACCGTGCGGATTCAGGTGATAACGCGGGCGAAGCGATAACGAAATAATAGGAATGTCGGATTACGCCTTGCGGCTAATCCGACCTACGGTTTTGGTTGGGATTTTCACTATCAGGAACCGTAGGTCGGATTAGACACACCGTGTCGTAATCCGACATTGCTTCAAGATTACCTAACAACAAAGCTCGTCTGCAATCCTTCTTGCGCGTTGGGCGCTATCCAAAGGTTAAACTTCCCCGGCTCGGTAACGAGCTGCATTGCCTGGTTGTGGAACTCTAGCTCATCGGTATGCAAATTAAATGTTACTTTTTTCGACTCGCCAGGCTTTAGAAAAACACGTTGGAAATTTTTCAATTCGCGGACCGGTCTTGTTACGTCACCCACCACATCCTGCACGTATAATTGCACCACTTCGGTCGCTGCGACCTTGCCAGTGTTTTTAATAACGGCGCTGGCGGTGAGTGTTTTACCTAAACCGATTTCTTTCACGCTGATCTGCAAATTGTCGTAAGTGAATGTGGTATAGGTCAAACCATATCCAAACGGAAATTGTGGCTTGTGACCGTAGTCGAGCAGGTTAGATGAGTTACCCGGTTGATGTTGGAACACGCCTTGTTCAATCTTGTCGATGCGGGTGTAATTTTCGTCCGTCGCCGGGCGACCGGTCGCCATATGGTTGTAGTAGTAAGGAATTTGACCTACCGCAATTGGCCAGGTCAGTGGTAAACGACCGACCGGAGACACTTCACCGTAAAGCACATCAACCAATGCGGGACCACCCATGGTTCCGGGGTGCCAGGCCATCAACAAAGCAGTGGATTGTTCGAGAGTTTGATCCAGCTGAATCGTGCGACCCGCCATGATGACTTGTACCAGTGGTTTGCCGGTTGCCGCCAATTGCGCAATCAATTCCTGTTGCACGCCAGGCAGACGAATATCACCACGGCTGTGGCCTTCGCCGGACAGCACAGACTCTTCACCACCCACGTATAAGATCACGTCGGCTTTTTTGGCGGCGGCAACAGCAGCAGCAAAACCGGCGGTGCTTTTGTCGCGGCTGTAGCTAACGCCGGGGGCGACAATAATGTTCTTGTCGTTGCCGAGATATTTTTTCAAGGCAGGCAAGAAAGTGCGCGTATCTTTCTTCTCACCATCGTAAATCCAGGTACCGAGTTGTTCGAAGGGCGCATCGGCCAGCGGGCCGATCACAGCAACGGTTTGCTTTTTATTGAGCGGCAGGATTTTTTTGTCGTTCTTCAACAATACAAAGGATTCTTCTGCGGCTGCCTCAGCGGCGGCGAGGAATTTTTCATTCAGCAATACCTGCTCCCGGTTACCGCGTGGATAGGGGTTATCCCACAAACCTAAACGCAACTTGATGCGCAGCATATTGCGCACGGCAGTGTTCAAATCAGCTTCGGAAAATTTCCCTTCCTTGATCAACTCGGGCAAATATTTTTCGAAGGTATCGGTGTGCATCTCAAAATCAATACCACCATTAGCAGCCAGTTCAGCGGCGTGTTTGGCATCGGCGGCAAAACCATGGGGAATCATCTCCATGACGGCGTTCCAGTCGCTCACAACAAAGCCATCAAATTTCCATTCGTCACGCAGGATTTTTTTCAAGGTAAATTTATTGGCGGTGGCCGGGATATCGTTGAGGGTGTTATAGGAGCTCATGATGGTCATCAAGCCAGCGTCCACATTGGCCTTAAACGGACGCAGGTAAACATCGCGCAATAAACCTTCAGGTACATAGGCGGTGTTGTAGTCGCGACCACCTTCCGTTGCGCCATAGCCAACAAAATGTTTCGCCGATGCAGCCATCGCTGTTGGATTCGTCGGATCTTCTGTCTGGAAACCTTCGGTCATCGCCACCCCCAGCAGTGACGCCAGGTAGGGATCTTCGCCGAGCGATTCAGCAATGCGGCCCCAACGCGGATCGCGCGCGATGTCGATCATGGGCGCAAAAGTCCAGCGAATACCGTCAGTGGTGGCTTCTTCGGCGGCAATACGCGCGCCTTGTTTCACAATATCCGCGTTCCAGCTGGCCGCCTGGCCGAGCGGAATCGGGAAGATCGTTTTGTAGCCATGGATAACGTCCTGACCAAAGATCAACGGAATTTTTTTAGGGCTTTCTTCCACCGCAATACTTTGCAATTCTTCAAACGCATATTTGTTGACGCTGCTCATGGTGACGTTGAGGAAGCCACCGATCTTGCCTTCGCGTACGGCTTGTTTGATGGCTGGCATATCTTTTTCGGTGTAGGTGCCCCAGTCGCGCAATTGCGTCTGGCCGATTTTTTCGGTGAGGCTCATCTTCGCCAGAAGCTCATCGATGTGTTTTTCCAGGGCCGGATCGGGTGCGGCGTAAGCCAGCGGGTTTAACGCGGCCATCATCAGCAGACTCACTCGCAGACAGCGACAAGCAAATTTTTTCATAACATCTCCAAAGAGTGGTTGTTCACCATTTTTCTACATTTTTCTTCCGGATTTTTATGGCCGGGAAGTGGGTTGCATTCCGGCTTGTTTTATAAACATGACCGGAACGCGGATTTGGTTGTGGTTGGGTTGTGCAAATCCTTTTGCGGTAATGATTGGTGGCCATCGGCAAATTGTTTGTCGGATTACGCCTTTGGCTAATCCGACCTACGCGTGATGAGTTGCCAAAAGCGCAGCAGCGGAAACCACAACCACAATTAGTTGGCGCTGATCTCGAACCAGTTCATGTTCCAGCCGCCGCCACCGAGCATGTTGAAGCGCAGGGTGTGGTTACCGACCGGTAAGCTGATGGTGGATGACACGGTGGACCAGGCTTGCCAACCACCAGTAGGAGCGATGGCTTTGGTGTCTATCCCTGTTCCGTTCAACTGGAGTTCGAAACCTGTGCTGCCGTCCTGACTCGCGACGCGGTAGTCGATGGTGTAATCGCCGGCTTCCGGTACGTGAATTTGATATTCCACCCAGTCGCCGCCGTCGAACCAGCCGGCGTTTTGTCCACCGCCGACGTCGGTGCAGGCTTCAACAACTATGCCCAACATGTCGGTGTAGCTTTCTGCTTCGATGCGTGCAGGAATCACGACATATTGCAGTTCAGTATTCACCTGTTCACTGCGGTAACTTTCACCGGATGCGCTCACCGCCGCCACACTGTAGTAATAGGTTTCACCGCCCAGCAGTTCGGTGTCGGTAAACGTGGTGACGGTCAGTTCCTCGGCCAGCAAGGTGCGGTCGCCAGCGGGCGAGGTGCTGCGGTAAACCTTGTAGGTGATGCCTTCACCAGCCACGCTGTCCCAGGTGAGCGCATTGCTGTCCTCGCCCTCGGTGAGCACGAGGTTGGTGGGGCGATCCGGGTAATCAAACACGTCGTTATGCTCATCGGTCACCAGCCAATGGGCCAGACCTTCGTGAACGTCGTACTCCACGGTGCCGTAGCTGGCGAAGAGCGCTTCGATCTCTTCGGCGCTGGCGGTGGTGAAATCAACACGGCCTTGATCATCGATAACATCCTCGCCCGCGACCGGTTCTTCTTCTATCAGATAAATTTCCGCCCAGGTGTTATTGCTGTTGTTACCGCGAAACACGCCGTTGAATACATATTCCTGCCCGGCTTCCAGGGTGATCGCCTGGTAGATCGCACTGTTGATCTCGCCATCCACGCCGGTGGGGCGACCGATATGCAGCGCCGCGCCTGTACCGCCGGTGGGCAATTTCTCGGCCTGGTTGAAGTAGAAATCGTTGGCGGTTTCACCGCTGATCGCCACCGTCGTCCAGCCAGTAAACCCTTCTTCAAAGTCACCGTTGATGATCAGGTCTTCATCGGTAGCGGTGTTGACCAGACTGATATTGTCGTAGGTCACGTCGGGGATGCTGCCAGCATTGGCACCGGTCTTGATGATGATGTAGTAGGTCTTGCTGCCTTCACCTTTGGGCGAGATAGTGCCAGGCTGATCGGCACAGGCTTCGGCAAAGGTGGAATCCCAGCCATTACAATCCCAGGTACTCGCCTTGACGATCTGGCCCACGCCCACATCCAGCTCAGTGTTGGGCACATTGGTCACCATGCCCCAGGTACCCTCGCCCTGCCCACCGGCGATGCTCACCAGCTTGTAAGACCAACTGGTCGAGGCCCAACCGTATTTCGCGTAGGTATCGTAAGTGGCGCGACCTAACTTGCCGCCCAGTTCCAGACCGGCGCTTTGCCAGGGCTGGAATTCGCCCATCAGCATCGGTGTATCCAGGTTGGTTAAGCGGGTATTCCACTCACACACGCCGCCGGTACCGCTCTCGCCGCAGCGCAGCCAGTCGCGGTGGATGTCGTAGTGAGAGTCGTTGGGACGGTCGCCAAACAGGCCGGGATAGGGATGCAGCTCAAAGGCCACGTTGGTCAGCCCGGCATCGGCCGGATCGCCGTAGACATCGATGCTGCCGTAATGGCTGTGCAGCATGATGATGTGTTTGTCGTCGATAGCGCGGATGGTTTCATACAACTCCAGCACGCGGGTCTCCATGTCTTCGGCGGTTGAACCCCAGGGCTCATTGAGCGGATCATAGGCCGCAACCACGGGCTCATCTTTGTAGCGGGTGGCCACTTGCTCCCATAACCATTTGGTGCGGTCCTGGTATTCGGCGTTGGTCCAGTACTGGTTCTGGCCCGAGCAGCCAGTGTGATCATTAGGCGTCTGGCCGCCGTGAGCGCCGTGCAGATCGAGGATCACATACATATCGCGCTCTTTTGCCTCGGCAATCGCCCAATCCAGATAATGCCAGGCGTCCTCGCGCAGGGTTTTGGGATTCTGTTCGTCTTCAATCACGCTCCACAGGAACGGCAGACGTACCACGTTAAAACCAAATGCCTTCAACTGATCCCAATCGCGCTCGGTGATCCAGCTGTCATGGAACACCTTCATCAGGCGTTCTTTTTCTTCATAGCCAAAGCGGTCGGTCAGTTCAGCTTCCAGGGTGCACTGATCGTGCACCGTCGCGCCCGCCTGCCCCATCATCCAGAACTCCTGCACCAGCCAATTGCCCAGGTTGGTGCCCTTAAGGTTAATGGGCGTACCGCTGGCCTTGAC
This sequence comes from uncultured Cellvibrio sp., assembly GCA_946886255.1. The sequence continues at coordinate 9,576 of CAMPIG010000120.1, forward strand.
CCAGCGGGTGCCGTCGGTGCGCAGCATGGTCAATCCTTCACTGCTGGCACTGGAGGACGAGCTTGACTCGGCGGAGCTGGAAGAGGCGTCAGGGACAGATGATGCTGAAGAGGAAGGCGCCTCAGAGGAAGAGGCTTCCGAAGAAGATATTGGTGAGCTGACCGCAGACGAACTGGAACGACTGCTGGACCCCGGCGAATCATCATCGTCCGAGGAGCCGCCGCAGGCGGCGAGTATCAGGCTGGTGCCGAGCACCATGCCGAGGGATAAGGAACGGGTATGCGTGGTTAACGCACCCAGGAGTGTTGTTGGCATCTTATTGACCTCATTCGTTATTGTGATTGTGGTGTTGTTAGGCATCCATGTTGTCGCTGCTATTCATAAAGCCCGGCGACAATAAAACCCGGCGATTGTCGCGATGCACTCGCCCGGCGTCGTCCGAGTAACCCTTACTCGAACCCGGCAAATCGTCCTACCTTGCCTCCAATGGCAAACTGGGACGCACAAGGCGTAAAAAAAAGGCCCCACTCCACCTGCCGGGAAGTGGGACCAAGATATTGAGAAAGAGGCAGGTCGCTGTTGACGACCTTTTTCTCAAGGTGGCGGGGCTCCAGACACAACACCGGCTCACTGCTTCGCCACCGAAGGGTGAGCCGGTTGTAACACGTAGGATTAGCGAACCCTGAGAAGACATTAACGGGTCGGGAGACGCCTGTCGTTCGAATGGACGGGTACGAGTGAGTCAGGTGAGGCGTGAGAGGTTCGGATTGGTTCGGGTCAGCAGAACGACGCTAAAAAGTATTCAAAATCAATTCATTAAGTCAGCGTGCTTTTTCCATCGCCCTCCGGCTAAGACAGGCGTCGCGGAAAAAATTCATGCGCGACACCGAAGCGAGAAATGCGGAAGGGGTTGAAAACGCGGGTCTGGATGAATGGGACTTCTCCAAACCCGGTTTTTTTACATCGGCTTTCAGGCTCGATTCAAGCTTACTGCGCCGTCAAGCTCCACCAATTAATATTCCACCCACCATTGCGCACATAGATCGACAAGGTCTGCTGACCCGCTTCGAGGTAGACGCTATTGGAAATCGTGGTCCAGTTTTGCCAGCCGCCAGTGTTGGGCACGGTGTTCACCACCAGGTCCGTCGCATTGCGGCTCAATACAACCTGGCCGGTACTGTTGGGTGAGGACACCCGGTATTGCACCGTGTACCAGCCCGCGCTGGGAATATTGATGGGGTAAGACATCCAGTCATTGCTATCAATATGGCTCGCATTAAAACCGCCGCCGGCATCGGTGGTGGTTTCCATGCGCACACCGGCATGGGCGCTGAAGTGCTCGGCTTCAATGCGCTGTCCTACCCTAGGACGGTAGTTCATCCAATAGGTGATTTCAGAATTGCGCACCAGCGCCTGACTGGCAAAGGAACGGAAATAATTTTCGATCTGCGCCACGGTAGCGCTGCTGATGTTGATACTGCCCATGGTGCCGCCGTTGTTGCTGTTGGTCACCATACCCCATCCCCAGGAACCCGGGTTGCCGTTAGAGCCACCGAAAGACACCGTCTTGTAAGCCCAGTTGGTCGCGGCCCAGCCGTACATGTTGTAGATATCGTAGGTCTTGCGCAGCATCTG